>NZ_JXQS01000063.1:0-47961 GCF_000834565.1 Rhodococcus sp. MEB064 | reverse complement strand
ATGGTGGTGGAGTCGGCGATGGTGGTGGTGTCGGTGACGACGTGCACGATGACGGAGGTGAGCAGGCCGTTCTCACCGGTCCATCCGGGCGCGGAGCAGTCCGGGTCGTCGCACTGGCATTCGTACGAGGTGCGGGTGGCGAGGGCGAAGAGGGCGTCGCTGGAACGGGCGCCTGTGCTGCGAGGGTCCTTGCGGCAGACGCGTCCGGCCAACTCCTGCACCGCGGCGGCGAAGACGACGGCGTTCTCGGCTGTCATGGTTGCGCCCAGGTAGGCCATGCCGTCGGGTCCTGCGTCGATCCAGAAGCTGCGGTTCTTCTCGGCGAGGACACGTCGTTCCCTGACGGCGTCGGGGTCGTGGCGGTAGACGATGCGGTCGATCATGTCGCGCATGCGTGTGTCCGACCAGGAGCCGCGGCGTTGGAGGGCCGCGGCGATCTCGGTGTCGACGTCCTGCGCGTACGTGGTGCCGTCGACGAGGTCGGTTCGGCTGATGATGGTGTGGATGTGTTTGGGGGCGATGAGGCCGTCGCGGAGGCATTCGGCTACGCGGGGGAGCCGGTCGCGGAGTGCGACGGCGCGGGTCAGGATGCCTTCTCCGGCGCCCTGGCTGACGGACAGGACGGCCGAGATGCGGGCGGCGCAGTGTGTCGTCGCGTCCATCCGGCGGTGATCGGACATCTCGTGAGGGAGGACGAGTCGAGTGTGCAGTTCCGCTGCGGCCCGGTACCGGGTCCATTCGAGGTAGGACAGTCCGGCCGCGGCGTAGGACATCGTGGACAGGAGGGTGTTCACGGGTGCGTCGAGGAGCGTTCCGGGTAGGCCCATGGCCTCCGGATCTCGCGTCGCCCACCCCTGTTCGAACATGTGTGCGAAAGTAACAGGGCCCTCCGACATTCCGCCGTCGCCTATGAAGCGGTGGCGCAGAATGTCTGCATGCGCGTGGAGAAGATCACCACCAACCTGCCGGTCGCGGATATCACCGAGGCGAAGGCCTTCTATACGGACTACCTCGAGCTGCGCACCGAGGAGTTCGACCTTGGCTGGGTCGCGCGCTTCACCTCACCGGAGACCGGCGCTCATGTGCAGTTGGTGACGGGGGATGCGACCAGCCCGGTGGACTCGGCGGTGTCCGTGCATGTCGACGACGTCGATGCCGCGTACGAGGACGCCGTTCGGCGGGGTTACGAGATCGTGCACCCGCTGACGACGGAGGAATGGGGTGTCCGACGATTCCTGGTGCGTGCTCCCGATGGAAACGTCGTCAACGTCGTCATGCACCGGGTGTGACAGTGACTCGTCACGGACATCCGCCGTCCGCGATGCGACTGTGCAACCAATGGTCTTGACTGGCAGGGACATATGTTCCCTGCAGTGAGGACGACAACGCCATGCTTCTCTTGTGGATCTGGAATCAATCGTGGATCTGGTCCACGATCACGACGACGGTGACCGACCTCATCTGAACCCGGTAGCGCGGACGACCGCGTCCCACAGCGCTTCTCGTGCCTGCGGAGAATCCTTTCGCCAGGACGGATAGTGGGTGGGGCGCGGTTTTCTGTCGTGCCAGAACAGCCCCGACGACGCCAGGGCGTCATCGGACGCCGCGAGCCACACAATGGTGTCGGCGCCGTCGTCGGCGGTACGCAGGATGGGCTTCATGACGGAGCCGAACAGCGGGATGGAATCCGTTACGCCGGGGGTGTCGGCCCACCCGGGATGCATGCTGTGTACGACGGGATCGTCCGGCTCGGTGAATCTTTCGGCCAGCTGCTCGGTGACCACCACCTGCATCCGCTTGGTGCGGGCGTAGGCGGTCAGTCCCGAGTAGTCGCCGCGGGTGAACTCGATATCGGTCGTCTGCAGCGGCACGGGATACATACCGCCGCTCGAGACGAAGACGACGCGTGACCCGGCGTCGAACAGCTCGCGCAGACCCATCGTGAGCGCGACAGGACCGAGCACGTGCGTGGCGAAGGCCAACTCGTGCTTCTGCGGTGTCTCGGTCCGCTGCGGCGGCATGACACCCGCGCAGTGCACCAACGCGTGGATCGAGGTGACCTGCTCGGTCAGCGTGGTCACCAGCGCGGCGACGGCGTCGAGGTCGCTGATGTCGCACTCGTGGATCACCAGGTCGGCGCCGGGCGCGGTGTGCCGGATCTCGGTTGCCGACGCGTCCAGGCGGTGCGCGGATCGGCCGACCAGGTGGACCCTGGCGCCCATCTCGGCGAGTCGACGGGCTGCTGCGGCGCCCAGCCCGGAGCTGCCCCCGGTGACGACGATGTCGATCGGAGCCGGGAACGGCGGGGGGTCGGCCGCCCAGAATCGGCGCCGAACCGACGATCCGATCCGCGAGTAACCAGGGACGACGGCGCGATCCATGGCCGCGTCGACGACTCCGGCGACGAACGCCCCCACCGCGGCCACTAGGCGGGAGGCCCGTCGGTGCGGTCGGAGTTCTTCTCTCCGATGGCGTCCTTGGCCTTGTTCAACGCGCCGTCGATCTGGGAGTCGTGGCCGGCGAACTTCTTCTTGGCGGCATCGCCCGCCTTGTCCAGGGCCTGCTCCACCTTCTCTTCGTTCTGGTCGAGCTTCCGCTTGATCTCACCGAAATTCACCATCGGGTGGTCCTCTCGTAGGTCGTCCAGGGCGCTGCTCTTCGAGGCTACCCATCGCGTCGACGTGACAGAATCCGCACATGCCGCGCTCCGCTGTTCCCGACGCGATCCACGACATCCTCCGGGCCGCCCTGTCCGACGTCCCGCAGCACCGGCAGGAGGCGTTCGCGCTCCGCGTGGAGCGGTGGTGGCCGGACCTTCACGACGCGGTGACCGCCCTGTACCCGGATCCCGACGACGTGTCGCGCCGCCTTGTCGAGGGCGCTGCGCGGGCATTCGCGGAGAGGCCGGACGATCTGCATCGCCTGGACGAGCGACGGCTGCTCGAGCCCGATTGGTTCCAGCAGCCCGACATGTTCGGGTACGCCTGTTACGTCGACCGCTTCGGCGGCACGCTGACGGGGCTGATTGAGCGGCTCGATCACCTGACCGACCTGGGTGTGACGTACCTGCACCTGATGCCGCTCCTGACGCCGAGGCCCGGCGACAATGACGGCGGCTACGCGGTCATGGATTACCGCTCGGTGCGCGAGGACCTGGGTACGACCGACGATCTCCGGGACCTGGCGACGACGTTACGGAACCGAGGCATCAGCCCGGTCATCGATCTGGTTCTCAATCATGTTGCCCGTGAACACGACTGGGCCGTGAAAGCTCGGAGTGGTGACCCGGCGTTCGCGGACTGGTTCCTGATCTACCCGGACAGGGCGACACCCGACGCATACGAGCGCACCCTGCCCGAGGTCTTTCCCGACTTCGCGCCCGGCAGCTTCACTCACGAGGCGGATCTGGACGGTTGGGTGTGGACGACGTTCAACGAGTGGCAGTGGGACCTGAACTGGGCGAACCCGGCCGTGCTGATCGAATTCGCGGACATCGTGGCCTATCTCGCCAACCTCGGGATCGAGGTGGTGCGTCTCGACGCGATCGCGTTCCTGTGGAAGAGGCTGGGCACGAATTGCCAGAATCAACCGGAGGTGCACGCCATCACCCAGGCGTTGCGTGCGACGGCGCGGATGGCGGCTCCGGCATTGTTGTTCAAGGCCGAGGCCATCGTCGGTCCGCGAGATCTGTTGCCCTACCTCGGAACCGGGCAGCACACCGGACGCGTGTCCGACATCGCCTACCACAACAGCCTGATGGTGCAGGTGTGGTCGATGCTGGCCACGGGACGGACGGACCTGGCGCGGCACGCACTGTCGACGCTTCCGCCGACGCCGCCGGGCGGCACCTGGGTGACCTACATCCGCTGCCACGACGACATCGGGTGGGCGATCGACGACGGTGACGCCGCGGCCGTGGGCCTCTCGGGTGCCGGGCACCGACACTTCCTGGCCGACTGGTACTCCGGCGAGTTCCCGGGCTCGCCCGCGGAAGGTACCGTCTTCCAATACAATCCGGAAACCGGGGACCGGCGCATCAGTGGTACTGCCGCTGCTCTCGCGGGACTGGGTCCGTCGCGCCGCGACCCCGAGAACGCCTTCGCGCGACTGTTCCTGGCGCACGCCGTCATCGGCGCCTGGGGCGGGATCCCGGTCATCTGGAGCGGCGACGAACTCGGGTCTCCGGGCGACCCACACTGGGCCGAGGAAGCAGGCCACGAGGACGACAACAGGTGGATTCACCGTCCCCGCGTGACCGACGCGGACCGAGCCCGCAGGCACGTGCAGGGAAGCGATGCGCAGCGTGTCTTCGACGGGATCGCGCACATCGCGCGCACGCGCGCCGGTCTGCCGATGATGCATGCGGAGGCTCCCGTCGACGTCCTCGACGGCCTCGACGACGGCGTCCTGGGAATCACCCGTCGCCATCCCAGCGGAACGCTGATCGGGCTCTTCAACGTCACCGGCGAGTACCGGCAGGTGCCGTCAGATCTCGGCCCACGCCACGGTGTCGATACGCCACGAGAAGTGTTGTCCGGCACCGCCGATCTGGGCGGCGACGCGTGGTGGTTGCCGCCCTACGCGGCGTGGTGGGTGGTCGGCGCCTGATCTGAAGGAAAGTCAGTCCCGGAACCGGTCCGCCACCCAGCGCATCGCGTACGGGAGCCCGGACAGCGCGCCGACGAAATGGTCCCCGAAGACGGGGTGGTACTCCACGCTCGCTCCGAGTCCCCGCCACGACTCGACGAGATCGAGGACGCCCTGTTCGGGAATCCAGCGATCGGCGAAACGCGGTGTCGAGGCACCGTGGTAGAACGCCACCGGAATGGTCGGGGCGTTCCTGCCGGCGGTGTTCGCGTCGATGACCGCCCGCGCGGTATCGGAGTCGAAGACGCCGGGGTCGACGGAGAAACGTTCGAGCCGTAGACGAGCGAGACCGCCGAGGGCGAGCGGTACGACCGACAGGTCCTTGATCATCGATGCGAGGGCCAGTCCGGTGGGGCTGAACTGTTCCACCAGCGCCGGATGCTCCCGGGCCATTCCGATGATGGCCGCTCCGAAGAGGCCGGATCCGAGGGTGCCGTTCATCGTCTCGCGCAGCAGTCCGACGTCGACGGGCGATCCTCCGGCGACTGCTCCGCGCAGGTCGAGTTCCGGCGCGTAGGTGGGGTGAAGTTGCGCCGCCCACGCCGTCGCGATCGCTCCACCGCTGTATCCGTACAGAACGATCGGACTCGCCGCGTAGGTCGCATCGAACGCGAGGAGACCTCGAATGCTGTCCAGCACCGCATGGCCGGCCATCGTGCCCTCGGCGTAGGCCATCCGTGGCCCCTGGTGGTCGGGGATCAGCACCGCATAGCCGCGTTGCAGCCACAACGGAACGACGGTGGGGAAGTCCTGCCCTATCCCGTGGACGATGCGGTACGACGGCGTCGCCCGGGTTCCCAGCGAGTCGATCGCGACGTTGTGGACGACGACGGGCCGCGATCCTCGTCCACGCCAGGGCCGCCGGGGTTCCATCAGGGTCGCCGTGACGGCCACGGATCGCCCGAGCGCGTCCGTCGACCCGACCATGAACTGCCGCACGGTGGTACGTGGGCGAGGGAGTATTCCTCCCGCCGTGCGGTCGCGGACCGGGACACCGGGCACGAGGTCGCCGGACGGGGCGGCGAAGAAGCGATCGCCGGTGATCGGAGTCGGTTGGATGGCGCCGTACGGATCGGCCAGCATCTCCGGTGTGATCCGACCGGCGGCGAACCGGTCCACGCGCTGCGACAGCCCCATCAGATCCCCCCGGTGTCCGAACCCCCACCGTAGTTTCCCGGCGCGGATCCAGGGCCAGAATCTCCTCGAGTACAACGCTGTCGGGACGCCGTCCCGGCGAGCACCCTTCTCTCCCGTGACCACGACACACAGCGCACCCGTGACCGACGACGCCTTGAGCGCTCGCTTCCAGCCTGTCTTCGACCGTATCGCCGCGGGCGCGGTCGAGCGGGAGAAGGACCGCCGCCTGGCCCACGACGAGATCGCGCTGCTGCGGGATGCGGGTTTCGGCGCGCTGCGCGTGCCGGTCGAGTTCGGCGGATCGGGTGCCACCGTCATCCAGCTGTTCTCCCTGCTCGTCGATCTCGCGGCGGCCGAATCCAATCTGCCGCAGGCGCTTCGGGTGCACTGGAGCTTCGTCGAGGATCAGGTCGCGGCCGAGGCCGGCCCCGAGCGCGACGCCTGGCTGCGGGCGGTCGTCGACGGCACCCTCGTCGGCAACGCCATCACCGAGCCCGGTGTCGGAGCTGTCGATCGCTACCGAACGACGGTCACCCGCGGGCCGGACGGTCTGCGCCTGAACGGCGAGAAGTTCTACAGCACCGGCAGTCTGTACTCGAACCACATCCTGGTCGCCGCCGACCTGGACGGTGAGCGGGTATCGGTACTGGTCGACTCGGATGCTCCCGGCGTCGCGCAGCGTGACGACTGGGACGGGTTCGGGCAGCGCCTCACCGTCAGTGGCACCACCACCTTCATCGACGTGGCCGTCGACGAGTCCCGGCTCCTGGGTCCGGGATACGGCGCACCCGGACGTACCTACGCGACGTCCTATCTCCAGCTCGTACAGCTCGCTGTCTTGGCGGGGATCGCGCGTCGAGCGACGGACGACGTGACCGCGTGGGTCCGTGCCCGCACGCGCAGTTACACCCACGCCGCCGCGGATCTGCCGCGCCACGACCCGGTGGTCCAGCAGCTTATCGGCCGCCTCGAGGCCGCTGCCTGGTCCTCCCGGGCGCTGGTGCTCGCTGCCGCCGCGGACGTCGAACGTGCCGTCGAGGTGGGTGACGACGCATCCCTCGACGCCGCCGAACTCAGTACCTCCCACGCGCAGGCCGTGGTCGTGGATCTGGTGCTGGACGCGACGACACAGCTGTTCGAGGTCGGGGGAGCGTCGATCGTGTCGGACACCCTCGCGCTGGATCGGCACTGGCGCAACGCCCGCACGATCTCCGTGCACAACCCGGTTCTGTACAAGCTTCGGTCCGTCGGCGCCCACATCCTGAACGGCGAGGATCTTCCCTACGCATGGTCGGCAGGCGCGAAGAAATGACGCGACACATCAGGTTCAACGCGTTCGACATGAACTGTGTCGCTCACCAGTCACCGGGACTGTGGCGGCATCCGAAGGACCAGTCGCATCGCTACACCGACATCTCGTACTGGACCGAGCTGGCGAGGCTTCTCGAGCGCGGCCGGTTCGACGGACTGTTCATCGCGGACGTGCTGGGCACCTACGACGTGTACGGCGGGTCCGACGAGGCCGCGATCCGTCAGGGTGCGCAGATTCCCGTCGCCGATCCGCTGCTCCTGGTGTCCGCCATGGCGGCGGTGACCGAGCAACTCGGCTTCGGAATCACCACCGGAACGGGATTCGAGCACCCGTATCCGTTCGCACGCAGGATGTCGACGCTCGATCACCTCACGCGGGGACGCATCGGCTGGAACGTCGTCACCGGCTACCTCCCGTCCGCGGCGAGGAACATGGGCGACGCCGGACTCCTCGATCACGACGCGAGATACGACCACGCCGACGAGTACCTCGAGGTGCTCTACAAGCTGTGGGAAGGATCGTGGGAGGACGACGCCGTGGTCCGAGACCGGGAGCGCGGGGTCTACGTCGACCCGTCGAAGGTGCACCACATCGGACACGAGGGGCAGCACTTCACCGTCCCCGGAATCCACCTCTCCGAACCGTCCCCGCAGCGGACGCCAGTGATCTTCCAGGCCGGCGCCTCACCTCGCGGGGTGGCGTTCGCCGCGGAGAACGCCGAGGCGGTCTTCGTCGGAGCTCCGTCGAAACGTGTTCTGGCGCAGACCGTCCGCAACATCCGAGCCGCCCTCGTCGACGCCGGCCGGGATCCTTACTCGGCTCGGATCTACGCGCTCGCCACGATCATCACCGACGCCACGGACGAGGCGGCCGATGCGAAGCACTCGGAGTACCGCACCTACACCACCGCGGAGGGCGCGCTGGTGTTCATGTCGGGCTGGATGGGGATCGACCTGTCCACGTACGACCTGGACGACCCGATCGGCGTCGTCGAGAGCAACGCGATCCGCTCCGCGGTGGCCGCATTCCAGGAGACGAACGACGAGGGCCGGGAATGGACTATCCGCGACATCGCCGACTGGGCGGGCATCGGCGGGATGGGCCCGCTGTTCGTCGGATCCGGTGAGACCGTCGCCGACACGCTGCAGGACTGGGTCGCCGAGACGGACGTCGACGGATTCAACCTGGCGTACGCCGTGACTCCGGGATCCTTCGAGGACGTCGTCGAGCACGTGATCCCGGTGCTCGTCGCACGCGGTGCGTACCCGGCGGAGAAGGAGACCGCGACGTTGCGACACACGCTGTTCGGGCGGGGAGACAAGCTGCCCGACGAGCACCGCGGCGCCCGGTACCGGCAGGGGCTACCGTCACTGGCATGACTGATGCCGGCGCGACGGAACCGAAGCCCTACTCGACGGGCGAACGGGTCTTCGGACCGCCGAACGGCACGTTCGATCCGGACTGGGCGGCCACCGCACTGCGATCCAACCGTCCCGAACTCGACCATTCCACGTCGGTGCGACTGGTGGAGCGAGCCTGGGAGCTGCTCCGGGCGAACGGTCTCCGCGGACAGGAACTCGCCGACGCGCTGGATCTCGAACCGGTGCTGGCGTCCGCGGTGTCCGACGTCGCGACCGAGACCGCACGCTTCTACCTCGACCGGTGACCGCCACCCGGTGGTCCGCCGAGCGCAGCGCCGCGGACTCGCACGCCTATGTCGCACGGTTCCGTGAGTTGGAGGAGTCCGGCGCGGACATGCACGGGGAGGCGCGGTTCGTCGACGCCGTGCTGCCGCGGTCCGCGCGAGTTCTCGACGCCGGGTGCGGCACCGGTCGGCTCGGCGCGGAACTCGCGCGGCGCGGACACACGGTGACCGCCGTGGATCTCGACCCGGTCCTGGTCGAGGAGGCGCGTCGGCAGCACGGCATCACGGTGGTGCTCGACGACCTGGCGACAATGGCGCTGGACCCACAGTCGTTCGACGCCGTCGTCGCGGCGGGCAACGTCGTGGTGTTCCTCGCCCCGGGTACCGAGTCGACGGTGCTTCGGCACTGGCACGACGCGGTGGTGCCGGGCGGGGTAGTGATCCTCGGGTTCGCGACGGATCGCGAGTACAGCGTCGACCGTGCGGAACGCGATCTCGTCGCCGCGGGTTTCACTGCGATACAACGGTTCTCCTCGTGGTCGGTCGGGCCCTGGCGGCCGGACTCCGAGTGGGTTGTTCTGACCGGGTACCGACACGCGGGAACCGACTCGGGCGCCGCGAAGGCTGGATAGAATCCGGACATGACACGACCCACGATCGACATGGACTACACGGTGCTCGACTGTCCCGATCCGGTGGCACTGGCGCGGTTCTACACCGAGCTGCTGGGGTGGTCGGTGGTGCGGGACGATCCCGACTGGACGGTGATCGAAGGGTCTGCCGGGCTCCGGTTGGCGTTCCAGAAGTCACCGGAATTCGTTCCGCTGTACTGGCCGCGCGAAGGCATTCGCATCCACTTCGACTTCGTGGTCGACGACATGGATGCAGCCGAGGCGTTCGCCGTGGATCTGGGAGCGCGCGTGCTGGACGACGATGCCGAACATCCCGGTTTCCGTGTCCTGCAGGACCCGGTCGGTCATCTCTTCTGCTTGTGCAGGCGGGACTGACAGCGCTCAGGTCGTCGCTCGGGACACGCGCACCGGCACACCGGTGAAGACTGCGGTCGCGGTGACCGACTCGGTGACGGTGGGATCCGTGAGGTCGTTGGCGCTCTCGCCCTGCACCGCGGCGGCGACCGAGAGCAGTACCCCCGGGCGGCGGTGGCCGTAGCCGTGCGGGATGCTCACGACGCCGCGCATGACGGTGTCGGTGGCGCGCACCTCGATCATGACGCGCCCCGAGCGAGACTCCACCGCCACCGTCTCGCCCGACTCGAGCCCGCGTGCCGCGAGATCGGCGGGATGCGCCAGCAGATGGTGCCGCTCCGCACCCTTGACCAGCCGTGCCGAGTTGTGCAGCCACGAGTTGTTGCTGCGCAGGTGTCGTCGCCCGATGAGCAACAGCTCGTCGGGGTCGAGGGTGGGCGGGGACACCAGCTCGGCGCGAAGTGTGGCCACTGCCGTCGTGATCACGTCGTGCATCAGCGGGATCCGTTTGTCCGGCGTCTGCAGTCGGCGGGGGAACGAGGGTGCGAGCGGGCCGAGGTCGATGCCGTGCGGTTGCCGACGCAGTGCCCGTAGCGACACGCCGCGGCGACTCGCCCGCAACAGCAGGTCGAGACTGCGGAGCGGGGAGATGCGCAGCCGCAGTGCCGTGTTCCACTCCCGGGGATCCAGGAGGCGGCGGACGCGGGCGCGTCCGCGCGCGGCGACTCGCCGCCGATAGAGCAGCCCGAGATCCCGGAAGATTTCCCAGTCCTGTTTCTCACCCGGCCCCTGCGGGAGTACCGGCGGCGTCAGGCGACTGGTGTTCCGCACCGCGAAGTGATGGTGGAACAGGTCGTAGTGGTCACGCGTGAGCGCCGACGACGGCGGGAGGATGACGTCGGCGTGCCGGGTGGTCTCGTTGACATAGAGATCGATCGCCACCATGAAGTCGAGGGTCGGCAGCAGATCGTCCAGCCGGGATCCGCCGGGCGAGGACAGGACCGGGTTGCCGGCCGACACCACGAGGCTCCGGATCCGCCCGTCCCCGGGTTCCGCGATCTCGTCCGCGAGGGTGGCGGACGGGAGCTCACCGTCGAAGTCGGGGAGGCCGCGCACGCGGGAGGGGTGATGCCCGAGGTCGCCGCGACTCATGACACCGGTACGGACGAGATCTGCGGCGGGGGAGGCGAAGAGCGCGCCGCCGGGTCGGTCGAGGTTGCCCGTCACGATGGTCAGGACCTGAAGAGCCCACTGGCACACCACGCCGTGTCGCTGCGTGGAGACACCCATACGACCGTGTGCGACCGCCGAGTCGGCTGCAGCGAAAGCGCGTGCCAGCGAGCGGATCTCGTCGGCCTCGATGCCGACGATGGGTGCCACCGCCTCCGGGGTGAAGGCGGTCACCATGGCGGCGACCTCGGACACGAAGTCGACGTACGACGCTATACGGACCGGCCCGTCGCCCAGGATCGTGTGCAGCAGCGCGAGGAGCAGGAAGGCGTCGGTGCCCGGTCGGACGAAGTGGTGGGCGTCGGCGACGGCCGCGGTCTCGGTGCGTCGAGGGTCGATCACGACGAGGCGACCGCCGCGCGCCCGCAGTGCCGCGAGGCGGTTCCGGACATCCGGCACCGACATCATGCTGCCCTGGGAGACCACCGGATTGGCTCCGACGACGAGAAGGAAGTCGGTGCGATCGATGTCGGGAATCGGTGCCAGCAGCTGATGGCCGTACAGGAGTCGATGCGTCAGGAAGTGCGGCAGGCTGTCGAGGGACGTGGCGGAGAAACTGTTACGGGTGCGCAGTAGGGGGAAGAATCCGCCGACACCGTGGGTGAGGGCACCGAGGCTGTGCGCCGTCGGATTACCCCAGTAGAGACCCACTGCATCGGCACCGTGTCGGGTGCGCGTGTCGACCAACGCGGTCACGACGAGGTCGTAGGCCTCGTCCCACTCGATCTCCACCCATCGGTCGCCGGCGCGGCGCACAGGACGCCGTAGTCGGTCCGGGTCGGTGTGAAGATCCTGCAGCGCGAGCGCTTTGGGGCACAGGTGACCACGTGCGAGTGGATCTGCGGTGTCCCCGCGCGTCGAGGTGACCGCGGCCCCGCGCACCGTGAACGTCAGCCCGCACATGGCCTCACACAGTGAGCACGTGCCGAGCTTGCGCTGCTCGTCGTCCATCACCACCCCCGTGAGGGAACCTACCGGTCGGGCTTCGGCGACGGGCACGATCGCGCTCTACCATCACCCCATGGCCACCGACAGATCCCAAGGGTTCGTGATCGAACGTTCGATCCTCGTCGACGCTCCGGCGTCGACCGTGCACGGTTTCCTCGACGATCTGCACCGGTGGACGTCCTGGTCGCCGTGGGAGGGCAGCGACCCCGATCTGTCCCGCACCTACAGCGGGTCGGAGTCGGGGGTGGGGGCGTCCTACGCGTGGTCCGGTAATCGCAAGGCCGGCGCCGGGTCGATGACCATCGTGGAATCGACGGACGACCGTGTCGTGCTCGATCTGCTGTTCACGAAGCCGTTCAAGGCCACCAACGTGACCACGTTCCTGCTGTCACCGGCAGGAAGCGGCACCGAGGTGACGTGGCGGATGACGGGACAGCAGAACGTCGTCGCGCGGCTCATCGGGAAGATCGTGCCGATGGACAAGTTCATCGGCAGGGATTTCGACAAGGGACTCGCCGCGCTGAAGCTGCAGGCGGAGCAGCAGGGCCGTTGATGTGACCGGTCGGCTCACGGCCACCGACGCCCGCATGTACTGGTTGTCGCGGCGCCTGCCGAGCGACCAGTTCCTGCTCTACGCGTTCGACGGTGCGCTCGACGACCCGGAGGCCGCCGCCGCGGACCTTGTACGTAGGGCGGGCCTGGTAGACGGGCTGGCAGTCCGTCTGCGCGAAACGCGGTGGACCGCGGACTACCCCTACTGGGTGCCCACGGACGTGACCCGTCATCGGGTGCGCGTCCACGCCGGCGGGACGTGGCAGGAGTGCCTCGACCGGGTGGCGGAGACCGTCGAGGATCAGGTCGACCCGCGCCGCGAGCCGTGGCGCGTGCATCTGTACCCGTGTGTCGACGGGGTGCCCGGCACGACGGGGCCGGCAACGGTGCTCGTCGTGCAGATGGCGCACGTCCTGGGAGACGGCGCGCGGGTGTCTGCGCTGGCTCGCGCGCTGCTGTCCGAGGAGCGGTCACCGGCGGTGCGCACGGTGGTGCTGCCGGCGCCCCTCGCGGTCGCGCGTGGTGCCGTCGAGCTTCCCGCGCGGGTGATCGGCATGGTGGGTCGCGCACGTGAGGCGGTGGTGGCCGATCGTCGGCGCACGGCCGACACGGCGGCCGGCGTCATCCCCGGCCCGCCGCTTCCCCGTGCGCCGACGGTGCTGTCCCGTCCGGCAGGCGGAACCACCCGCATCCGGTGCGTGGTGTGCCCGGCGTCGGACTTCCGCACCGACACCGTCAGTGTCACCGTGGCCGCGCTCGTCGTGGTGTCGGATGCGATGAGTCGGCATCTGGCGTCCCTGGGCGAGCCGGTTCCCGACGACCTCGGGGCCGAGGTCATGATCGCCATACCGGGCGAGAGTCGAACCACCACTGCTGCCAACGCCTTTCACAACGCGGGGGTGGACCTGCACCCGTCCGTGCAGGATCTCCGCGCTCGGGCACGGGCGATCGACGACTCCCTGCGAGATCGGCGCCTACGGCTGGAGCACCCCGCCTTCGGGGTGGGCGATCGTGCGACCGAGACCGTTCCCGCGGTGATCCTCCGGCGCGACGTCGACAGAGCGGACCTGTCGGTGACCCCGACGACAGTGGCGGGTCACACGGTGGTGTCGAGCGTGAACAGAGGCCCTGCCGATCTCGCGCTGGACGGTCGGCCCGTGGTTCTCACAGCCGGATTCCCGGCGCTGTCACCTGCCGTCGGAATCACGCACGGAGTGCACGGGATCGGCGAGGTCGTGACGCTGTCGATCGTGACGAGCGACGACGTCATGGACGCCGACGCGTACACCGACTGCCTGCGCGGGGCCGTCCATCGAGTGCGGGAAGCGCTCAGGTGACCCGCATACGCTGCTGACATGGCACTGTCCACATCGGTACGACCCAGCCCCGTCTTCCTCGCTGTCGTGGCTGTTGCGGTGATCGGTGGCGCGGTGGCATGGCAGTCCTCGACGCCCGGTGACGCACTGTCCTACGCGGGTGTCTTCGTCCTCGTCATCGGTGGTTGGGTGGTGTCCCTGTGCCTCCACGAGTTCGCCCACGCGGTGACCGCGTGGCGGTTCGGCGACCACGACACGGCCGCGCGCGGCTACCTGACCCTGAATCCGCTGAAGTACACCGTGCCGGGTCTGTCGATCGTGCTGCCGTTGATCTTTGTCGCGCTCGGCGGAATCGGTCTGCCGGGCGGCGCCGTGTGGCTGAACACCAGCGGCATGACCAGGCGGCAGCGCACGACGGTGTCCCTGGCCGGCCCGTTCGCCAATCTCGTTCTCGCGGTCGTCCTTCTGGCGATCATCGCGGTGTGGGCGCCGGGCAGCGAGCACCCGTCCTTCTGGTTCGGCATGAGTTTCCTCGCGTTCCTCCAGGTGGTCGCCGTGGTGCTGAACCTGATCCCGATGCCCGGCCTGGACGGTTTCGGGGCGATCGAGCCCTACCTGTCCCCGTCGACGCGTCGATCGTTCACGCGCATCGGTCCGTACGGCGTGCTGATCGTCATCGGGTTGTTGTTCGTCCCGCAGATCAACCAGGCGTTCTTCGGCGCGGTCTACACGCTGTACGAGGTGTCCGGTGTTCCGGCCGGGTGGGCGCAGAGCGGTGGCATCCTGACTCGTTTCTGGACGCAGTGGTTCTGAGAGAGTCTTCTGATGCCTCTGATGACTAGCGAGGTCGATGGTGTCTGTGATGCAATGGCGCCGGAAAACGTCGGAAGTTATCAGTCCGAGCCGCCATGTCGAGGGAGGCGCGCCGGACGAATCGAGAGGTAGACCCGTGCACGTATCGCGCCGTCAATTGTTCCGCTATGCCGCTGCAGGGTCGGTGGCCGTCGGTCTCGCCGGTGTCGCCTCGCGCGCGGTCGCCTCCGCCGACCCGGCCGTCCTCGGCACGATCGTCGACTACGCGGGCGGTGTCCCGTCGGCACAGGGGATCGCCGACGCCGGGCACATCGGCGCCATCCGCTACGTCTCCGATCGTCGGCCCGGCGCCGAGTGGATGACGGGCAAGCCGATGACAGCCGATGAGGCGCAGGAGCTCACCGCGGCCGGTCTCGAGGTCGTCTCGTGCTACCAGTTCGGTAAAGGCGCGACGGCGGACTGGCGTGGCGGCTTCGCGGCCGGCGTGAAGCACGCGACTCGCGGACTCGAATTGCACACTGCCGCAGGCGGACCCGCCGACCGACCGATCTACGCGTCGATCGACGACAATCCGACGCCTGTCGAGTTCGCGACGATGATCGCCCCGTATCTGCTGGGGTGGCAGTCGATCGTGGGCGCGGAGAACACCGGCGTGTACGCCAACTCACCCACCATCGATCTCGCGCGAGCAGCGGGACTCGGCGCCTGGTACTGGCAGCACAACTGGGGCACGCCGAAGGGGTACGTCAACCCTGCGGCCCACCTGCATCAGGTGCAGATCGACAAGGGCGCGATCGACGGCGTCGGCGTGGACATCAACAACGTTCTGCGTGAGGACTACGGACAGTGGAGCCTGTCGGCGTAACGCCACAGCCGTAACTCACGACACAACTGTCACACCCACAGTGTTGTACCGGAAACCACCACGGAGGAATCATGGAACTCATCGACTACCTGTACGCGATTGCCGGAGCCATCTACACGCAGATTTCGGCCGCGTTCGGTTCCTGACCGTCAGGCGACGAACGCGCCGATGGTCGGCAAGAAGCTGCAGGTGATGCCGGCCTCGGTCGAGATCGACCCGGACACGGCTGCGAGCACGCGACCCTTGCCGGTATCGGCGATGGCCGACAATGTCGCGGGACCGTCCGGGTTGATCCCGGCCGCGCCCGTCAACACGGTGGCACCCGTGCGGCCGGTGTCGACGTTGACCCAGTTGGCGGTCAGCGGCGCCGCCTGGGTGTCGGCGAGCGGCGCGGTACCCAGCGCGGTGAAGACGAAGCCGGTCTGACCGGTGCCGGGTCCGGGAGGCGGCAACTGGGCCGGTCCGGGAACGGCGAGCGCGCTGGCGACCGAGTCGGCCGTCGCCGAGATGCAGCCCTTGCCCACGGTGGGGTAGAAGAACTGGGCGATGACCGGCCCGTCCGTGGGGATGTCCGGGCCACCGCCGGCGCTGCCGTCGAGGAACGTGATGATGCTGGTCAGAATCCGCTTCGCCTGATCCGACAGGGGAGCGGTGGCGAGAAGGACCTTCGCTCGCATCAACAGATCGCTCTGCGGTGACGCGGCGTCCTGCTCGGCGGCGTCCAGAAGTGCGGGGGCGAGGGCAGCGAGAGCCTCGTATCCGGGAACGACCGGAACGTCGGCCGGGAGCGGCATGACGGGGGCCGGAGCGGCTCCCGCGACAGCGGGTGCGACGAACGCGCACGACGCCGCGAGCGCGATACCGCCCAGAACTCGACGCGTCCCGAACCTGATGTGCTGCATTCCCATCCCCGTTTCTCTCACTGCGTACCCGGTCCGACGAATCGGGCATCCGGGCGCGGGGTCACTCTATGTACACGGGACGACGGTTGTACAGCAGGTCCTCGGTCGATCGACCCGTGTCGTTCCCACTGAACAAGACGTTAGTCTGTTAATGGAGTGACAGGTGTTGTGTAAGTGAACAGTGATGCGATTGTTACGGCTGTGAGTCGTGTCGCGTGACAACGTCCGACACCTCGGGTGCGGGACGTGTCACGTCGCGGTGGTGACGACGCGTCGACGGAGGCAGATACGCTGCGCAGGTCCGACGATCGAAAGAGCATCCGAGTGAGTGAAGTACGGCGTTCCGCTACGCGCGCCCTGCTGGCGGCGGCACCCGCACTACTGGTGGTGTCCCTGATCCTGCGCGTGGTGTGGACTCTCTTCACCCCCAACGGCAGCAACTGGGTGGATCTCCACGTCTACGTCGACGGTTCGGCGGGCCTGTTCGGCGGCTCGCTCTACGACTTCACCTACTCCGACGAGACGCCGGACTTCCCGCTTCCGTTCACGTACCCGCCGTTCGCCGCCGTCGTGTTCTACCCGCTGCACTTCCTGCCGTTCGCTCTCGTCGGAGCCCTGTGGATGATCGCGACCATCGCCGCGCTGTACGCAGTGGTGCGTCTCGCCCTGCGCATGGTCGGCGGGGATCTGGCCGACTCGCCCTCGTGGCGCCGCGCGGCCCTGCTCTGGACGACCGTCGGACTGTGGACCGAATCGATGCGCACGACCTTGGACTACGGCCAGGTCAACGTTTTCCTCGTCCTCCTCGCGATGCTGGCGGTACGCAGCGCGAGATGGTGGCTGTCGGGTGCGCTGGTCGGTATCGCCGCCGGCGTCAAACTCACCCCCGCGATCACCGGCCTCTACTTCCTCGCGCAGAGACGGTGGCGGGCGGCGGCGTTCTCCGCCGTGGCATTCGCCGCGACCGTGGCGGTGAGCTTCCTGCTCGCGGGATCGGCCGCCACGACCTACTTCACGACCTTGCTGGGCGACGCCGACCGCATCGGTCCCGTCGGCTCGGTCTGGAACCAGTCCCTGCGCGGGGCGCTGTCGCGAGTGGCGGGCCACGACGTCGGTCAGGGCCCGGTATGGATCGTCGCGGCCGTGATCGTCCTCACCGCCGCGTTCCTGGCCTGGCGCGCCCTCGGACGGAACGATCGCCTCGGGACATTGGTCATCGTCTCGTTCGTCGGCCTCATGATCTCGCCGATCTCCTGGTCACACCACTGGGTGTGGGTGGTGCCGATGCTCATCTGGCTCCTGCACGGCCCGTTGTCCCACGCCCCGGGTGCCCGGGTGCTGGCCGGGTACTGGCTGGTGGTCACGGTCGTCGGAGTCCCGTGGATCCTGAGCTTCGCCCAGCCCTCGATCTGGGATATCTCCCGACCGCTGCCCCTCGCACTCGCGGGAGCGGTCTACGCCGTCGGAACGCTCGCATTATTCGTCTGGATCGCCGTGATGGGGCGCCGAGTCAGCGCGCGAGCCGATCGATCGCACCTGCCAGCAGGACGTCCTTCCCGGTGATCCCCCCGCTCGAATGCGTCGACAAGCGGTACGTGACCTTCTTCCACCGGATGTCGATGTCCGGGTGATGATCTGCGCTCTCGGCTTCCCGAGCGACGGAGCGCACCAACTCGATCGCGTCGAGGAACGTCGTGGACTCGACGGTGCGGACCAGGGAGTCGCCGTCGCGCGTCCAGTCGGTCAGGCGGGTCAGGGCGTCGTCGATCTCGGTGTCGTTCAGCAAGTCGGCCATACTGCGATCGTGCCAGCATTCGAACCCACCGTGGTGGTAGCCGGAGTTCTCGTCGAGAACGGTCGGCTCCTCCTCGCGCAACGCGCGTCGCCTCCCGAGCTCGCGGGCCTGTGGGAACTGCCCGGCGGCAAGGTAGAGCCGGGCGAGGCTCCCGAGGACGCACTCGTTCGGGAACTGCGCGAGGAACTGGGTATCGACGTCACGGTCGGCGAGGTGATCGGGTCGGATGTGCCGTTGCACGGCGGTCTCGTCCTCCGTGCCTACGCGGTGACCCGGTTCTCGGGCACGGCGACGGCACTCGAACACGACGCCTTGCGCTGGGTCGACGGGGCGGATCTGCACACGGTCGATCTGGTGCCGGCGGACACGGCGTGGCTGCCGGATCTCGCGGCCCTGCTGTAGTCAGGCCGCGCGGGCCTTCTTCAGGCCCTTCTTCAGGTCCTTGCCGGTCACTCCGGCCTGCTCGAGTTTCTTCATCTTCATGATCACGACCGGGCAGGTCATACACCGGACCTTGCTCCGGCAGCACTTCTTCTTGGGCTTGCTGCGAGCAACCTTCGAGGCCGAGGACACCTGGTGAGGGTAGCCTGTGTGAGAAGCCCGCAGGCCTGCGTGACCGCCGTCACCCGGCCCGACCGAGTAAACTGATCCGGTCGCACTTCTCGTCAGCGACGCAGCGCGCTCTCTGGGAGAGGAAGCCGCTCGCTCTTCACCCCGCATTCGACCCAGGAGATTTCCGCGTGACCAGCCCCACCGAACTTCAGACCGTCCCCACCACCTTCCGCAACGTTGCCATTGTCGCGCACGTCGACCACGGCAAGACGACGCTCGTCGACGCGATGCTCCGCCAGTCCGGCGCCTTCGAGGAGCGCGCCGAGGCCATCGACCGCGTGATGGACTCGGGTGACCTGGAGAAGGAGAAGGGCATCACGATCCTGGCCAAGAACACGGCCGTGCACAAGCGCAACGCCGACGGCAGTATCACCGTCATCAACGTGATCGACACCCCCGGCCACGCCGACTTCGGTGGCGAGGTCGAGCGCGGCCTGTCCATGGTCGACGGTGTCGTGCTGCTCGTCGACGCTTCCGAGGGACCGCTGCCGCAGACGCGCTTCGTGCTGCGCAAGGCGCTCGCCGCGTCGCTCCCCGTCATCCTCGTGGTCAACAAGACCGACCGTCCCGACGCGCGCATCGAGGAGGTCGTCTCCGAGAGCCACGACCTGCTCCTCGACCTCGCGTCGGACCTCGACGACGAAGCATCCGAAGCTGCCGAGCTCGCACTCGACCTGCCGGTCCTGTACGCCTCGGGCCGCGAG
Source organism: Rhodococcus sp. MEB064 (assembly GCF_000834565.1). NCBI lineage: Bacteria > Bacillati > Actinomycetota > Actinomycetes > Mycobacteriales > Nocardiaceae > Rhodococcus > Rhodococcus sp. MEB064. Next base: position 28,497 of record NZ_JXQS01000063.1, on the reverse strand, counting down.
GGCAAGGCGTCGACCAAGCAGCCGGAGAACGGCCACGCACCGGATGCCGAGAACCTCGACGAGCTCTTCGAGATCCTGCTCAGCTACATCCCGGCGCCCAAGGGCAACGTCGACGCGCCGCTGCAGGCACACGTCACCAACCTCGACGCGTCGGCCTTCCTGGGCCGTCTCGCCCTGGTCCGTATCCACAACGGTGAGCTGAACAAGGGCCAGACCGTGAGCTGGATGCGCGAGGTCGACGGAGAACCCGTCGTGCAGAAGACCAAGATCACGGAGCTGCTGAACACCATCGGTGTCGAGCGCGTCCCCGGCCAGAAGGGTGTCGCGGGCGACATCGTCGCCGTCGCGGGCTTCCCGGACATCATGATCGGCGACACCCTCGCCGACCTGGAGAACCCGGTCGCCCTGCCGCGCATCACCGTCGACCAGCCGGCCATCTCGGTCACCATCGGCACCAACACCAGCCCGCTCGTCGGACGCGTCAGCGGCCACAAGCTGACCTCCCGCATGGTCAAGGCGCGTCTGGATCAGGAGCTCATCGGCAACGTCTCGCTCAAGGTCCTCGACATCGGTCGCCCCGATGCGTGGGAGGTCCAGGGTCGTGGAGAGCTCGCGCTCGCCATCCTGGTCGAGCAGATGCGCCGCGAAGGCTTCGAGCTCACCGTCGGCAAGCCCCAGGTGGTCACCCGCCAGGTCGACGGCAAGCTGCACGAGCCCTTCGAAGAGCTGACCATCGACACTCCCGAGGAGTACCTCGGTGGCGTGACGCAGCTGCTCGCAGCGCGTAAGGGAAAGATGGTCCAGATGACGAACCACGGCGCAGGCTGGGTTCGCATGGAGTTCATCGTCCCCTCGCGCGGCCTCATCGGCTTCCGCACCGACTTCCTCACCGACACCCGCGGCACCGGCATCGCCAACGCCGTTTTCCACGGTTACGCACCGTGGGCCGGCGAGATCCGTGCGCGCCACACCGGCTCGCTCGTGTCCGACCGCCAGGGAAGCGTCACCCCGTTCGCCATGATCCAGCTGGCCGATCGCGGAACGTTCTTCGTCGAGCCCGGCGCCGACACCTACGAGGGCATGGTCGTGGGCATCAACCCGCGCCAGGAGGACCTCGACATCAACGTCACCCGCGAGAAGAAGCTGACCAACATGCGTCAGTCGTCCGCCGACGTGATGGAGACCCTGGCCAAGCCGAAGAAGCTCGACCTCGAGATGGCCATGGAGTTCTGTGCCGGCGACGAGTGCGTCGAGGTTACACCCGAGGTCGTCCGCGTGCGCAAGGTCCACCTCGACTCGAACGAGCGTGCGCGTGAGCGTTCGCGCAGCAAGTCGCGTGACAAGGCTGCTCTGTAATCATGTCGGTTGCGCGGGTAGGTGCGGCGCTCGCCGCTGCCCTGCTCGCGTTGTCGGCGTGCACGGCTGATCCGCCGCCGCCGATCCAGAGCACCGAGACGGCGACGACGACCCCTCCGGCCGCGCCCGCAGCGACCGGAAATCCGGTCGTCGTCGCCATCGACGACGTCGGTACGGGATTCAACCCGCACCTGCTCGCCGACCAGTCGCCCGCCAACACGGCGGTGTCGACGCTGGTGTTGCCCAGCCCGTTCCGTCCCGCGGCGGTCGGCACCGGCATCGAGTGGCTTCCCGACGCGTCGCTGCTCGTCTCCGCCGAGGTCACCTCGCAGGCGCCGTTCACGATCACCTACCGACTCCGCAACGAGTCGCAGTGGTCGGACGGTGCGCCCATCGCGGCCGAGGACTTCCGCTACCTGTGGCAGCAGATGATCGATCAACCCGGCGTGGTGGATCCCGCGGGATACGACGCCATCACCGACGTGCAGTCCGCGGACGGCGGCAAGACGGTGAACGTCGTGATGGCCTCGCCGTACCCCGCCTGGCGGGAACTGTTCGAGAACCTGCTCCCGTCGCACCTGCTGAAGGACTCGCTCGGAGGCTTCGAGCGTGGACTGCGTGACAACGTGTCGGTCTCCGGAGGTCACTTCCGCATCGAGTCGATCGACCGGGGCCGCGACGAGATCCTACTCGAGCGCAACGACCGCTTCTGGGGCTCTCCCGCCACCCCCGACCAGATACTTCTCCGCCGCGGCGGAAGCGACGCCCAACTCGCCGACTCGATGCGATCCGGCGACGCCCAGATCGCGGAGGTCCGGGGCGGGACCGCGACCCTGGCCCAATTGGGAGCTATCCCGAACGTCCGGACCGACACCAAGTTCCGTTCGCGCGCACTGGAACTGACGCTCAACGGCCGAGTCCCGGCGCTGGCGGACGTGAACGTCCGACGCGGCATCATGGGCCTTCTCGACGTCGATCTGCTGTCCACGGTGGCGTCGGGAACCAGTACCCCCGCCGACACCGTCCGTGCACAGATTCTGTCTCCGTCCCAGCCTGGTTACGTACCCACCGCACCGTCCGCGGTGCCTCGCGACGAATCGCTGCGCCTGCTCGCCGACGCCGGCTACACCCCGGTTCCGCTCCCGCCGGCACTTGCGCCGACGAGCGCGGAGACGACGACTCCCACGACGACTCCGGTGCCCGGCGCGTCCCGCACGATGACCATGGTCATCGGTGCACCGGAGAACGACGCCATCGCGGTGGCGGTGGCGAACACGGCCGCCGATCAGCTCCGGGATGCGGGCATCGACGCGACCGTCGCGCCGACGGACCCCGAGGAGTTGTACGGCACCGCGATGGTGAGCGGCGCCGTGGACGCGATAGTCGGATGGAGTCGAGTCGGCGTGGATCCGGGCACCGCCCTGGCCTCCCGGTTCGGCTGCGCGGCAGCTCAACTCGAAGGAACGGCGACGTCGGACGACGCCGACCCGGTGTCGACTGGCACGCTGTCCGGTCTGTGCGATCCGACTCTGGACCCGATCATCGAACAGAGCACGAGAGGTGAGATGAACCCGACCGACGCCGTCCTCGCGGTCCAAGGGCAACTGTGGGCTCTGAACGCCGTGCTGCCCATCGCGCAGGACAGGTCCGTCGTCGCCGTGGGACCCGGTGTCTCCGGCGCGTCCCTGGCGGGACCGATCGATCTCGGTGTCTTCGGTGACGCCGACGCCTGGATGCGAGTGTCACCGTGACCGAGGGTTCTCTCGATCTGCGAGGTCGTCGACTGCTGGTCGTCCACGCTCACCCCGACGACGAGTCGATCACGACGGGGGGCACCATCGCCCGCGCGGTGGCGGCCGGCGCGGATGTCACCGTCCTGACCTGCTCCCTGGGTGAGGAAGGCGAAGTGATCGGCGACACCTGGGCCGGCCTGGTCGCCGACAGGTCCGATCAACTGGGCGGCTACCGCATCCACGAGCTGACCGTCGCTCTGCAGGCCCTCGGATGTCGGCCCCCGCGGTTTCTCGGCGGGGCGGGACGGTGGCGTGACTCCGGCATGGCAGGCACGCCTGCGGCAGGGCACCCACGTGCGTTCGTCAACGCCGACGACGACGAGGCGGTCGGAGCCATGGTCGAGGTGATCCGCGACGTCCGTCCGCACGTCGTCGTCGCGTACGACCCCGAAGGGGGGTACGGGCACCCCGACCACATGCAGGTCCATCGCCTCGCCGGACTCGCCGTCGAGGCGAGCGAGGATTCCGGGCAGTTCTCGACATCCGGTCCGGCGTGGACGGTGCAGAAGATGTACTGGACCGTGACGGGCCACGCGCAGCTCATCGCGGGACTGAGCGATCTGGGGGATGTCCCGTCGGAGTGGCGTATGCCGACGCACGGCGAACTTCCCAGCGTGCCCGACGACACGGTCACCGCGTCCGTCGATGTGCGGCCCGTGCTCGAGCAGAAGCGGGAAGCGTTGCGGGCACACGCAACTCAGGTGACGGTGTCCGCATCGGGGGCCGCCTACGCGCTGTCGAACGACATCGCGCAGCCCGTCCTGGAGGACGAGCAGTACATCCTGGTGCGTGGTCGGTCGGGGCCGACGGACGCGTCGGGGCGCGAGAACGACCTGTTCGCGGGAATCGTGTGACGGTTCATCCACCGTGCCGGTCCGAAGCGGGCTCTGCGCCGGGTTATGCTGTGATGCGCGCCACCGGACGGGGTCGGACGTACCCGGTGGGACCGATTCGAAGGAGCTTCACCCATGAATTACGACCTGCAGAACGCCGTCGTGGCGTTCGTGGATTCCCTGCGGGGCACCGCCGACATCCAGCGTCAGATCTATCTCGACGTGGTCGGCGGCTTCGCGTCGACCGTCAGCAACTTCCTCACCTCCATCGGCTACCCGCCTCGCTGACATCGGTTCGGCCGGCGTCGTCACTGCCGGTGATCGCATGACGGGCCACGCCGGGGAGGGCGTGGTGTCCGGGATCAAGGCGTCCATCGTGGGCGCCTTGGTTCTGGACGGATTTCTCTGCGCGGTGACGGCTGTGCTGTTCCTCCCTCTCTATCTCGGACAGACGCCGTTCCCGGTGAGCGGCATCCTCGCCGGTGTGATCAACGTCGTTCTCGTCCGCGTGGCATTCTCCGTCTCTCGCAACGTCTCTCGGGCCGCGCTCCCGATCGCCGGCTTTTTCGCCGGCCTTCTTCTCGCGATGTTCGGCGGTCCGGGGGGAGACGTGTTGTTGCTGTCCGACTGGCGCACGTTGGTGTTGATAGCGGGCGGCGTCTTCCCGCCCGTCGTCCAGCTCTTTTCCCTCAGGTTCGCGCAGTTCGACCAGCTGGGTGCCGCGGCGCGTCAGCCCTGACGACGCCGGCTGCAGCCGCGGCCTCGGCCAGCACCTGCTCGACCATCGCGGGCGTCAGTCGACCGGTGAACGTGTTCTGTTGGCTGACGTGGAAGCACCCGAACAGGTGCAGATCGGGAAGGTCCGCGGCCGGCGAGGTGAGCAGGACGTGTGCCCCGTGACCGAACTTCGGGCGAGGTCTCGGCAGCGCCCATCCCGCGCCCTCGAGCACGGGAAGCAGTGCCTGCCACCCGAAACCGCCGAGCACCATGATCGCTCGAACGGTCGGTGCGAGAATGTGCAACTCGGTCTCGAGCCACGGTCGGCACCGGTCCCGCTCTTCGGTGGTGGGCTTGTTGGCCGGGGGAGCGCAATGCACCGGCGACGTGATGCGCGTTCCGATCAGTTCGAGGCCGTCCCCGATGTGCGACGCGGTGGGCTGCGTGGCCAGCCCGACGGCGTGCATCGCCGCGTACAGCACGTCTCCGCTGCGGTCGCCGGTGAACATGCGCCCGGTCCTGTTGGCGCCGTGGGCCGCCGGTGCGAGGCCGACGACGAGCAGTCGGGCATCGGCGGGGCCGAAGCCGGGGACGGGTCGTCCCCAATAGGTCTCGTCGCGGAAGGCGGCACGCTTCTCGGTCGCGACCAGCTCGCGCCACGCGACCAACCGGGGACAGGCGCGGCACTCGGACACCTCCGCATCGAGCTCCGCGATGGTTCTCGGGGTCATCACCGCGTGATCCAGATATCGCCGGAGCCGGGTTTCGCGGTCTCGATCACGGACGCACTCCAGTCGACGGGAACGTCGATCACGCGGTAACTGCCCGTGCCGGCCGCCGTCGCTGCGATCACCGTCGCGACACCGGCGCGGCGTTGGAAGAAGGTCTCACGCACACCCCATGCCACCACACCGTCGGTGTCCAGGACGACGCGGCGTCGGTCCAGACTTCCGTGCTCGGTGATCAGTACACCGGGGGTGGCGTGATGCCCGAGCGCGCGATATCTGTCGACGGCCAGCGCGCACGCTGCGACGACGAGCAGGCCGACGACGACCCAGGCTGCGAACGGAACTTCTCTGCCGGTCGCCCTGTACACGGCGAGAGCGAGCGCACCGAGCGTCACCGGGCCGAGTGCGCGCGTGAGCCGGCGTCGCAACGCGGCCGGTCCGTGGCCCTGCAGCGGTGCTCCGGCGACGGCCTGAGCGGGCAGACCGGACAGCACGTCGTTCATCGTCCCGAGTGCGTCCTTCAGCGGGGCGGGAGGGAGGAGAAGCGACGATTCCTTCTCCGACGCCGACACACCCGTCATGACCGCATCGAGCCGTGCGCCGCGTGCCCACCGCAGAACCAGTGGCCGACGCAGAGACGCACCACGGAGCCGATCCCGGTCGAGGGTGGTGTGCCGTGTCGACACCAGCCCGTGCCCGATGCGCAGGTGCTCGCCGTCGTCGGTGACGGTGAGGTTGCCGTAGACGATCAGGTAGCGCAGAACGGACACGACGCTCGACACCACCAGCAGTGCCAGCGCGGTCAGCACGAGTGCGACCACGACACCGAGTCGGAGGATCGCCTGATAGCTCTCGTTCACCGCGGACGACGAGGCGACGTCGCCCGCGAACCCGGACTGGAAGACGAGTCCGAATCCGGCGCCCACGACGACGATTCCGGTCGCCGTGAAGGGCGCGAAGCGGACCCAACCGGTGCGGAAGTGGGCAATTTCACGTTCGTGGGAATGCGCCGTCAGCGCCACGTCGGGAGGCGCCGAATCGCCGCTCAGGAGTTCGGTGCGCATGGCAGGCACCAGGTCGGACGCCAGTGCGTTCAACTCGAACGTGTCGGAGCGGTCGGACTTCTGCAGCCCGGTCCCCACCGTGAGGATGGAGAGGCCGAGAAGACGGTGCAGCGGTCCTGCCCGGACGTCCACGCTGCGTATCCGGCCGCGCGGGATGGACAGAACCGTCCTACGCAAGAGGCCCCGCCGCAGCTGGACATCGTCCGCTCCGACGCGGTAGCCCGTGGTGAACCACCGGAGCATCGCCGCCCCGACCGCCAGGGCGACCACGACCAGACCCCACACGTGGTTTACGCTCTGCGAGCCGAGCACGAGGGAGATCGCCAGCACCGGAAGCAGACGCACGAGTTCGGTGATCGGGTGGATCAGGAGCATGCGCGAGTCGAGTCTGAGCCAGGGAAGCTCGTCGACCGGTACCTGTCGGTTCGGCCAGGGCGTCGTCACGTGGCGTCCCCGCGGGACCGTGCCGCGGCGCCGGTGATCGCAGCCACCGTCCGTTCTGCCGTCGCGAGGTCCAATCCGACGATCTCCAAAGCCCCGGCCGACGACGCCGTCGTCACCGTCGCGGTGGCGAGGCCGAGTGCGCGATCGAAGGGTCCCCGTTCGGTGTCCACCGTCTGGACGCGCGAGAGGGGCGCGATGCGGCGTTCCTGGGTGAACCACCCCGTGCGGGTATGGACCGCTGTCTCGCTGAGCTCCCAGCGGTGCACGCGGTAACGCCATCGCGGCGCGACGACGACGTGCACGCTGGCGAGGACGGCCACCGCGATTCCCACCAGGACGACGGGCGTCCAGGCGGGCCGGTCGACGGCCACGGCGAGGACGACGGCCCACACGATCACGGCGATCACGGCCGGCACCCACATCGCCGCCGCCGTGACGGTCCAGAGCACCTTCGCCCGCGGATCGACGCTGTTCGCCGGATCGACGATGACGTAGTCGTTCGGTTCGGACACGTCGCATCACCCCTGCTGTGGCACACCTCCGGCCGGAGGGCGCATGATCGAGCGGTGACGATGTTGCCCGATCCGAGTCCGTCCGTGCGCGCCGACACCCCGGCGCCGAACCCCGACAGCCCCGCCCCGTCCGCGTCGGCGATGCGCCGCGCCCTGCGTCGCGCACGCGACGGCGTGGTGATCAGCGTCGACGAGGCCACCACGTTGCTGCACGCGCGGGGCGCCGACCTCGAGGATCTGTGCGCCTCCGCGGCGCGTGTCCGTGATGCAGGGCTTCTGGCCGAGAACCGGCCCGGGACCGTCACCTACTCGCGCAAGGTGTTCATTCCTCTGACCCGGCTGTGCCGGGACACGTGCCACTACTGCACGTTCGTCACGGTGCCCGGGAAGCTCCGCGCGGAGGGCCACGGGATGTTCCTCGAGGCGGACGAAGTGCTCGACATCGCTCGACGCGGTGCCGAACTGGGCTGCAAGGAAGCGTTGTTCACGCTCGGTGACCGCCCCGAGGCGCGGTGGCCGGAAGCCAAGGAGTGGCTCGACGCTCGCGGCTACGACTCGACGCTCGACTACCTGCGCGCGATGTCGATCCGCGTCCTCGAGGAAACAGGCCTGCTCCCGCACCTCAATCCCGGAGTCATGAACTGGGAGGAGATGTCTCGCCTCAAGCCGGTCGCGCCGTCGATGGGCATGATGCTCGAGACCACCTCTCGCCGACTGTTCGAGGAGAAGGGCCAGGCGCACTACGGCAGCCCCGACAAGGACCCCGAGGTGAGGCTGCGCGTGCTCACCGACGCCGGCCGATTGACCGTTCCGTTCACCACCGGAATCCTCGTCGGTATCGGCGAGACCCTGCGGGACCGAGCCGAGTCGATCATGGCTATCCGTAAGTTGCACAAGGCGTTCGGGCACGTCCAGGAAGTCATCGTGCAGAACTTCCTGGCCAAGGACGACACCGCGATGCGCAGTGCCCCGGACGCCGGTCTCGAGGAGTTCCGCGCGACCATCGCCGTCTCCCGGATCCTGCTGGGACCCGCCATGCGGATCCAGGCGCCGCCGAATCTGGTGTCCGCGCAGGAGTGCGCATCGCTTCTCGCCGCGGGCGTGGACGACTGGGGCGGGGTCTCACCGCTGACTCCCGACCACGTCAACCCCGAGCGTCCGTGGCCGAACCTGGACACGCTCGCGCAGATCAGTGCGGACGCCGGCTTCGTTCTCACCGAGCGCACCGCGGCGCAGCCCAAGTACGTACTCGCGGGTTCGCCGTGGATCGACCCTCGGATCTCCGCGCACGTGCGTGCTCTCGCCGACCCCGTCACCGGTCTCGCGGCCGCTGACACACTCCCGGTGGGACTGCCCTGGCAGGAACCCGACGAGGTGTGGGAGTCGACGGGACGCGTCGACCTGCACACCGGCATCGACACCGAGGGTCGCAACACCGAGACCCGCAGCGACATGGGCAGTGCGTTCGGCGACTGGGAATCCATCCGCGAGCAGGTGGCGCACCTGGCGACGCTCGACAGCGTCGACCGTGACGTCGTCGCCGCGCTGCGCTCGGCGGAGAAGGATCCCGGCAACTGCACCGACGAGGAGTACCTGGCGCTGGCGACGGCCGAGGGAGCGGCACTCGATGCCGTGACCGCCTTCGCCGACCAGTTGCGCAAGGACGTCAACGGCGACGACGTGACCTACGTCGTCAACCGGAACATCAACTTCACCAACATCTGCTACACCGGCTGTCGGTTCTGCGCCTTCGCGCAGCGCAAGGGAGATGCCGACGCATTCTCGCTGTCGACCAGCGAGGTCGCCGACCGGGCGTGGGAAGCGCACGTCCTCGGCGCGACCGAGGTGTGCATGCAGGGCGGCATCGATCCCGAGCTGCCCGTCACCGGGTACGCCGACCTGGTGCGTGCGGTGAAGGCCCGCGTTCCGTCGATGCACGTCCACGCGTTCTCACCGATGGAGATCGTCAACGGGGCATCCCGCGGCGGTCAGTCGGTCCGGGACTGGCTCATCGAGCTGCGCGAGGCGGGCCTGGACACCATTCCCGGCACCGCGGCGGAGATCCTCGACGACGAGGTGCGCTGGGTGCTGACGAAGGGCAAGCTGCCGGCGCAGACCTGGATCGACGTCGTCACCACCGCCCACGAGGTGGGCCTGCGGTCGAGCTCGACGATGATGTACGGCCACGTCGACAACCCGTCGCACTGGGTCGGTCACCTCAACGTGCTCAAGCGCATCCAGGACCGCACGGGCGGCTTCACCGAGTTCGTCCCGCTCCCGTTCGTGCACCAGAGCTCGCCGCTGTACCTGGCAGGCGCGTCGCGGCCCGGCCCGACGCAGCGCGACAACCGCGCCGTGCACGCGCTGGGGCGGATCATGCTCCACGGACGTATCGACAACATCCAGACCAGCTGGGTCAAGCTGGGCATCACGGGAACACAGGTCATGCTGAACGGCGGCGCCAACGACCTGGGTGGCACGCTGATGGAGGAGACGATCTCGCGGATGGCGGGCTCGCAGCACGGATCGGAGAAGACCGTTCAAGAACTACACGCGATCGCCGAGGGCATCGGCCGACGCGCAGTCCAACGGACCACCGCATACACGGGCGACGAGGAGGCCGCATGAGCGCCGACCGGTTGGGTGACGACCGCGTCGCCGGAGCGCTGAAGGCTGCGGTCAGGGTCATCGTTCCCGTACTCGAACTGCTGGCCGACCGGGATCCGTTGGGCCTGAAGAAGCGCACCTTCCGCGACGGTTCCACCTCCACCGACTCCAAGGTCGACACTGCCCTGAACGCCGTGGCGTCGGTCTTCGACGCGGCGGACACACCCGGTACGAAGGCCTGGGAGTCGATGACCGTCGACCAGCGCGTCTCGTGGTGGGTCGGACGTGTCGGCGGCATCGGCACGGTGGCCGTCGCGTTCCCCGGCATCTTCGGAGTTCTCGCGCGGCGGTTGCCGCTGGGCGACGTTCTCGGCTTCGCCAACCAGGCGATCGTGCTTGTCGCCGTCGCCCGCGAGTACGGCGTCACCGACCGGGACGAGCAGGTCCGCCTGCTCGCCTCCGTGTTGTGCAACCGCGAACTCGCGAAGGGTGCCACCCACGGCGCTCCGGAACCCGACGTCGACGACGACGCGGTCACCGAGCCGTCGGGCCGGTTGACGCGGTCCCCGTTCGCTCTGCTGTCGACGTTGTGGTCGGTCACCAAGATCCTCAAGTCCGTCACAGACGAATTGGACAAGCGGCCCCACAGCCGTACCGTTTACCGGTGGCTCGGTAATCTGCCGGTGGTCGGAGCGGTCGCCGGCTACTTCGGTGAACGCGGTGCGCTGACCCGGGCTGCGAAGCTGGGGCGTCGGTGGATCGAGTCGAACAGCACGTCCGCGTCGAACGCGCCCTCCGGGCGTCGTGAAGCGCTCAGAGCTCGGAAAGGCTAAGGAGACAAGTCAGTGCCGTACACGATTGCTGAACCGTGCGTCGATGTCCTCGACAAGGCATGCATCGAAGAATGCCCCGTCGACTGCATCTACGAGGGTGGACGCATGCTCTACATCCAGCCCGACGAGTGCGTGGACTGCGGAGCCTGCGAACCGGTGTGCCCCGTCGAGGCGATCTTCTACGAGGACGACGTCCCCGAGCAGTGGGCCGGATACGTCAGCGCCAACGTCGACTTCTTCGACGAGCTGGGTTCGCCCGGCGGTGCCGCCAAGGTGGGCAAGACCGACTACGACCCGCCCTTCATCAAGGCGCTTCCGCCGATGGGCGAGAACTGAGCCGTGACCGACGCATCCGTCGTCGCCGTGCGTGAGCGGCGGTCGCGGGCGAGTCTGCTGCCGGAGTTCCCCTGGGACACTCTCGCGGATGTCACGGCGCTCGCTCGATCGCATCCCCATGGCCTGGTGAATCTGTCGGTGGGAACGCCGGTGGACCCGGTGGCCGACATCATCCGTGATGCTCTGGCGGCAGCGTCCGCCGAGCCCGGTTATCCGACGACGGTGGGCACGTCCGCCCTGCGGACTGCCGCCGTCACGGCTCTGGCGCGCCGATACGGCATCGGTGGCCTGGACGAGAGTTCGGTGCTGCCCGTCATCGGTACCAAGGAGGTCATCGCCTGGCTTCCGACGCTGCTCAACCTGGGCGCGGACGACCTGGTCGTCATTCCGGAACTGGCGTACCCGACCTACGAGGTGGGAGCGCTGCTCGCGGGGTGCCGGATCCTGCGCGCCGACGGAGTCAACCGCCTCGGACCCGAGCGCGCGTCGATGATCTTCGTCAACTCGCCGTCCAATCCCAGCGGTCGAGTCCTCGGCGCCGCGCATCTGCGCAAGGTCGTCGAGTGGGCACGCGAGCGCGACACCATCGTCGTGTCCGACGAGTGCTACCTCGGACTCACGTGGGAAGGCGCGGCCGTCTCGATCCTCGACGACGAGGTCTGCGGGGGAGACACGACGAATCTCCTCGCCGTGCATTCACTGTCGAAGACGTCGAACCTCGCCAGCTACCGGGCGGGGTTCGTGGCAGGTGATCCCGACCTGGTGGCCGAGCTTCTCGCGGTGCGCAAGCACGCGGGCATGATGGTTCCATTGCCCGTCCAGGCGGCGATGACTGCTGCTCTGACCGACGACGAGCACGAGCGGGTTCAGCGGGATCGGTACCGCGACCGCCGTACGGCTCTGGCGGCTGCCGTCACTGCTGCGGGTATGACCATCGACCACTCCGAAGCCGGTCTCTACCTGTGGGCAACCCGCGGCGAACCGTGCCGCGACACCGTGCGCTGGTTCGCCGAGCGCGGCATCCTCGTCGCCCCCGGCGAGTTCTACGGACCCGGCGGCGGTCGGCACGTACGGATCGCCCTGACCGCGACGGACGAGCGCATCGCTGCCGCCGTCGCGCGCCTCACGGTCTGACGTCGCGCCGGTGGGAGCACTCGACCGCGCACAGGAAGATCTGGCTCGTGGCGAGCCGTGGAATGCGCGCAAGCGACTGACCGCACTGCTCGACCAGGACCCGGCCTCGCAGCCTGCACTGGATCTACTCGGGTACGCCTGCCTCGCGATGGACGACCCGGTGGGCGCCGGCGCAGCGTGGTTCCTGACCGATCGGGACGACCAGGACCCGCTGGTGAGACACGCTCTCGATTCCTTCGTGGCTGCCTCCCCGGAGCCTGTCGTGCTCGCTCGTCGCCTTCCCATCAACGCCCCGACCCGCGCCTACCCGCCGCGCGTGCGGGAGAGACTGGCAGTGCTGGGCTCGCGGGTCCGTGCGAGCGGCCAGGAGTGGGAACCGCCCGGCGAGGTGCACTTCTTCGAACAGGACGGCGTCGATGTCGAGGCCTTCGAGGAATGGACCGACGACGTCCCGCCGTCTCGGTCGGGCGTGAAGATGGTCGCCGCGGTGTTGGTCGTCGCGATGATCGGCACGGCCACGATCGCCACCGTCCTCACCGTCTTCTTCTGACACACGCGCACGGAGGTCCGTGACCGTGTCGGACGTCGGTGGTATTCCTGAAGCATGAAGGTTGGAACTACGTACGTCGGAACCACCGAGGTCGGATGCATCGAGTGCGTCGGCGCCCTCGACCACTGCCACGGCACACTGATCGTGCATTCGAGCAACGTCGTCGAGTGCACGGAGGACGGATGCGTTCAGCTGCATGCGGTGCGCCACGGGTTGGTGGTCGATTGCTCGGCGCTGGCCGGCGGATGCTCGTGTGACGACGTGATGGAGCATCTCCGGGCTTCGTGACGCGGACGGTAGTCGTGAGAGACTGGCGGTGTGCTGCTCCGGTCCCTGAACTCGTACGCCATCACGCACGGCGGTGACCTCGACGACGCGGTCACCGTCGGCGACACCGTCCTGAGCCGGAGCGATCTGCTCGGCGCTGCGACGTCCGTCGCGGAGCGCATCATGGGCGTCGATCGGGTGGCGGTCCTCGCCGAGCCGACTGCCCGGACCGTCGTCGCCGTCGTCGGCGCGCTGATCGCGGGTGTCGCGGTAGTCCCCGTGCCGCCGGATTCGGGGCCGACCGAGATCGACCACATCCTGTCCGACTCCGGCGCCAGGGGATGGTTGGGAGTCGCGCCCGACCACGACGGCGGACTCCCCGTCGTCCCGGTCCGCATGCATGCGAGGTCCTGGCACAGCTATGCGGAACCGTCGGACGACACGACAGGCCTGGTGCTCTACACCTCGGGAACCACCGGCCCACCCAAAGGCGTGCTCCTGAGCCGCGGCGCTCTCGCCGCCGGCATCGACGCTCTCGCCGAAGCCTGGGCGTGGACGGCGAACGACACTCTGGTGCATGGACTTCCGCTGTATCACGTCCATGGGCTCGTCCTGGGTGTCCTCGGTCCGCTCCGTATCGGCAGTCCCGTCGTGCACACGGTGAAGCCGACTCCGGAACGCTATGCCGCAGTGAGGGGAAGCATCTACTTCGGTGTTCCCACGGTGTGGTCGCGTATCGCCGCCGACGAGGCCTCCGCGTCGGCGTTGTCCGGTGCGCGCCTGCTGATCTCGGGCAGTGCTCCGCTGCCGGTACCGGTGTTCGAGAAGATCGCCGCTCTCACCGGACTCGAGCCGATCGAGCGGTACGGCATGAGCGAAACTTTGATCACGCTGAGTACGCGCGCCGACGGTGAGCGGCGTCCCGGCTGGGTCGGAGTTCCGGTGCGCGGCATCGAGACTCGGCTGCGCGGCGAGGACGGGTCGGAGGTGCCACGCGACGGCGAGTCGATCGGTTCGTTGGAGGTACGCGGCCGTTTCTTCGACGGATACCTGAACAAGCCGGACGCGACGGCTGCGTGCTGGACCGAGGACGGGTGGTTCCGCACCGGAGATGTCGCTGCCATCGGTGCCGACGGGTTCCATCGCATCGTGGGCAGGGAGTCGACGGACCTGATCAAGACGGGCGGCTACCGCGTCGGCGCGGGCGAGGTCGAGACGGCGATTCTCGGTGTGGACGGCGTGCGTGAGGTGGCCGTGGTCGGTCTCCCGGATGACGACCTCGGCCAGCGCATCGTGGCCTTCGTGGTCGGTGACGGGATATCGGAGTCGGCAGTGATCGATGCGGTGGTGCAACAACTTTCGGTACACAAGCGCCCGCGCGAGGTGCGCGTCGTCGAGTCGTTGCCGCGGAACGGTATGGGGAAGGTTCGCAAGAATCTCCTGGAGTAGCGTCGAGTCATGACCACCTCCACACGCATCGTCCTGGCCTCACGTCCCACCGGCGCTCCCACCGCGGCGAACTTCCGGACCGAGACCGTGGATCTTCCCGACGTCGGCGACGGTCAGGTGTCGCTGAAGACGTTGTACCTGTCCCTCGACCCGTATATGCGTGGCCGCATGAGCGACGCGGAATCGTACGCGGAGCCCGTCGCGGTCGGTGACACCATGGTCGGCGCCACCGTGTCCGAGGTGACCGAATCACGCAGCGACGCAGTGTCGGTCGGCGATGTCGTACTCGGATACACCGGTTGGCAGTCGCACGCCGTCATCGACGCGTCGTCCGTGCGAGTGCTGGATCCCGAGAAGGCGCCCGTGTCCACCGCGTTGGGCGTGCTGGGGATGCCGGGCTTCACCGCGTACTCCGGCATGACGAAGATCGGTCAGCCGAAGGCGGGGGAGACCGTGGTGGTCGCCGCGGCCAGTGGACCCGTCGGGTCGGCCGTGGGCCAGTTCGCCAAGATCAAGGGTGCGCGCGCCGTCGGTATCGCCGGTGGCCCGGAGAAGTGTGCCTACCTGATCGACGAGCTCGGATTCGACGCAGCCGTCGATCACCGGGCGGCGGACTTCAAGGATCAGCTGAAGGCAGCGACGCCGGACGGTATCGACGTCTACTTCGAGAACGTGGGCGGTGCCGTCGCCAAGGCCGTGCTGCCGCGCCTCAACCTCTACGCCCGCATCCCGGTGTGCGGACTCATCGCGCAATACAACGACACCCAGGCACCCGAGGGCCCGGACCGTCTGCCCGGGTTCTTAACCCGCGTGCTGACCAAGAGCCTCACCATCCGCGGATTCATCCAGAGCGAGTACGTGGGCGAGCTGTACAAGGACTTCCTGCGCGAGGTCGGCGGATGGGTCGAGGACGGCTCGTTCCGCTACCGCGAAGATGTCGTCGAGGGCTTGGAGAACGCGCCGGAGGCCTTCTTCGGCCTGCTCCAGGGTAAGAACTTCGGCAAGCTCGTCGTCAAGGTCGCCTGAGACCGAGCCCGCAGTGCGGTTAGAGTACAAGTGTGCACTCAACTGACGGTCGAAACGAAGTAGCCGGCGCCGCCGATGTCGTGGCCACGGCCATCGACATCCTGAGCGGTCCCGTCCAGGGCACGCATCGGGCCGTCAACAGTGTGGTGTTCGGCATCCTCGGTCCGCCGGCGGCTCCGGTGCGCGTGCTCAACGAGGGCATCTCCGACCTCGTCTACTCGATGGTTCGAGGTGGGGGAGCTGCGGCCGCCATGGCGGTCTCCGCCGGTTCGCGGCTTCTTCCTCCCGAGACGGTCTCGCATGCGGTCACATCCAGCGCGGCCGGGTCGGTCATCGTCGGGGCGGTCAACGGGCTGCTCGGCGACCGTCTCGTCGCCGAGGGGAACGACCTCGCCGTCGAGCTCGGGCCGCACCACCAGCGCCGGGTGGTGGGGAACGACACCGCGATGCTGACGACCGCGTTCCCCCAGGCCACCGGGCACATCGCCGTACTGGTCCACGGTCTCGGTGAGACCGAGCAGGCGTGGTACTACCGCCTCGACGGGCGCGGGAGCTACGGCGAGGAACTGGCCGCGCAGGGGATCAGCGCAGTCTGCCTGCGGTACAACACCGGTACGGGAATCGTCGACAACGGTGCGGCACTCGCCGCACTGTTGGATCAGTTGATCGCCGTCTGGCCCGTGCCGGTGGAACGCATCGACCTGGTGGGCCACTCGATGGGCGGTCTGGTCGTGCGGCGCGCGTGCGCGGTCGAGGCGAGCAAGGCCACGTGGCTACCTCTGGTGCGCACCGCGTGCTACCTGGGCACGCCCCACGAGGGCGCACCGCTGGCGGAAGGCGCCTACCGCCTGTCCCGACTCCTGCGGAAGGCGAAGCACACCGCGGCGTGGGCCGATCTGCTCGATGTCCGCAGCAAGGGTGTCGACGACCTACGGCTGGCCACCGACGTCGATCTCGCTCCGGGCATCCGCCATGTCGCCGTGGCGGCGACGCTCGCGGCCGACGACACCGCCTGGTGGGCGGACGCCGTCGGCGACGGACTCGTGACCCTGCGCAGCGCGCGGGGTCCGATGAGCGAGCTGCACACGCTTCCCGGAACCGGCCACCTCGCGTTGCTGTCCGACCCCCGCGTGCTCGACGTCCTGTCGGAGCTGATGTCCGACGCCACACCCGACGAGATCGACGAGGTGACCGAGCCGGATGTGTCGGTGAGCTGAATCCGCTAGACCAAGCTCTCCTGCCACGCCGCATCGAGGTGGGCGAAGCGACCGTCGGCGGCGATGAGATCGTCCGGGGTGCCGTCTTCGACGACGCGGCCGTCGGCCATGACGAGGACGCGGTCGGCAATCGCCACCGTGGAGAGTCGGTGCGCGATGATCAGCGCCGTCCGACCCTCGAGTACGGTCTCGAGCGCCTGCTGGACCAGCCGCTCACCGGGGATGTCGAGACTGGAGGTGGCCTCGTCGAGCACGATCACCGACGGTGCGGCGAGGAATACGCGGGCGAAGGCCACCAGTTGCCGTTGACCCGAGGACAGTCGGCCGCCCCGCTTGCGCACGTCGGTGTCGATGCCGCGCGGTAAGGCCTGCAGGAACGGCGTCAGGCCGACGGCGTCCGCCGCTGCCCGGACCTCGTCGTCCGTGGCCGACGGTCGCCCGAGTCGGATGTTGTCGGCGATCGATCCGGAGAACAGGAACGACTCCTGGGTCACCATCACGACGGCGCGACGCAGATCGTCGTCGGCGAGGTCGCGCAGGTCGATGCCGTCGAGCCGGACGTGCCCCGACGTGGGGTCGTAGAACCGCGCCACCAACTTCGCGAGCGTGGACTTTCCGGCACCGGTGGCGCCGACCATGGCGACCACCTGACCGGCAGGCACGTGCAGGGAGAATGTCGGCAGAACGACGGATCCGGCTCCGTAGGCGAACGTGACGCCGTCGAAGTCGAGGTCGCCACGGGCCGAGTCGAGGGCGACCGGACGCAGAGGTGCGGGGACTGCTGGCTCTTCCTCCAGCACTCCCGAGATCTTCTCCAGCGCTGCGGCCGCGGACTGGTAGGCGTTGAACACCTGGGCCAGCTCGTCGAGCGGACCGTAGAACCGTCGGAGATACAGCACGTATGCCGCGAGCACACCGATGTCGAGGTCGCCGCCGATGACCCGCCGGCTGCCCACGACGACGATGACGGCAAGGGTCGCGTTTCCGATCCATCGCACGATGCCGGTGTAGCTCGCCATGCCGCGCAGCGCACTGGTGGTCGAATCGCGATACTCGGTGTCCTCGGCGCGCAGGATGTCCGCGTTGCGACGCTCCCGGCGGAAAACCTGTACCGCGCGGATGCCCACCATGGACTCGACGAAATGGACCACGACGCGGGCGATGGACACCCTGGTGCGGCGATACGCCTGGCGTTGACGTCGCTGGGACCACCGAGTGACGAGTACCAGGGGAACGAACCCGGCCAGCACGACGAGAGCGAGCGGTACATCGAGGTAGATCAGGATGATCGCGATGGACACCATCGACAGGATCGCGGTCAGGGCGTCGTTCAGCGCACTCTCGAGCAAGGTCTGCAGCGACTCGACGTCACTGGTCAGCCGGGAGATCACCTTGCCGGAGGTGTACTTCTCGTGGAACGAGAGCGACAGGGATTGGGTGTGACGGAACACCCGCTCGCGCAGATCGAACAGGATGTCCTGGCTCAGCCGGCCGGACACCATCAGGAACGCGTATGTCGTTGCTGCGCCCAGACATCCGACCGCAACGTATCCGATGATCGTCCAGACCAACGGCGCCCACCGACCGTCGATCGCGGCGTCCACGCCCGTGTCGAGCGCATGCGCGATGAAGAGCGGACCCGCGACGAAAGCGAGGTTGTCCAGGAAGATGATCGCCAGCGTGAGGGCGGTACGTCGCCGATGCGGGCGAAGGAGCGAGAACAGCAGTCGCCGTGAACGATCGGCCAACACGAGGTTGCCGGCTCTGTCGACGTCGGAGTCCTCTCCGCCGACGCCCCTCCAGTCGGTGTCAGCCATGGCGGCTTCCTATCGCAGCGTCGGACCCCATGACCTCGCGGTAGGCGGCGGAGGTGGCCAGCAGGTGTTCGTGCGTTCCGGACTCGAGGACGGTGCCGTGGCCGATGTGCACCACGCGATCGGCCAACGCCGCCGTCGACGGTCGGTGCGCCACCAGCACGGTGGTGGAGTGCTGCAGCACCGACCGCAGGCGCCGTTGCACTGTCGACTCGGTGTCCACGTCGAGGGCCGAGAGGGGATCGTCGAGCACCAATACGCGAGGTCGACACATCACGGCTCGGGCGAGAGCCAGGCGTTGGCGCTGACCACCGGACAGGCTCAACCCCTGCTCACCGATGCGAGTGTCCAGCCCCCACGGCAAGGCGTCGACGAACTCCGACGCGTTCGCGATGTCGAGAGCTTCCGCGACGTCGGCATCGGTCGCGTCGGGACGACCGAGTGCCACGTTCTCGCGGACGCTCGCCGAGAACAGGATCGGCTCCTCGAAGGCGACGGACACGATGGAACGGAGGTCCGCCAGGCGCATCGACCGGATGTCGACGCCGTCGATCGTCACGGCACCGCCGTCGACGTCGAACAGTCGGGGAATCAACGTCGTGACGACGGATTTGCCCGTCCCGGTGTTGCCGACCACCGCAACGGTCTCACCGGGATGGACGTCGAAGCTGACGTCGTCGAGGAGTCGGTCCGGGGCGTCGGGAAAGCGGAACGCGACGTGATCGAACCGGACGTGGCCGCGTACGCGACTCGGGAGGATCGCGGGCACAGCGGGATCGACGATCGACTCGGGAGTGTCCATGATCTCCCAGTACCGGTCGGCGGCGGTCCGGGAATTGTTCAGCTCTGCGAGGAGGAAGCCGAGGGACTCCACCGGCCACGACAGGAAAGCCACGACCGCCATGGTCGCCACCAGGGTTCCGGCGGTCATGGTGCCGTTCACGATGGAGTAGGTGCCGTAGGCAAGCATGCCGCCGATGGCCAGCGGCGGAAGACCCACGATGACCGACCACAGCAGTGCGAGATAGCGCACCTTGGTCAGCTCGGTGGTGCGCAGCGTCGCAGCCTGTGTGAGGAAGCGGCGGCCCAGGTGGGCGCTGCGACCGAAGGCCTTGAGCACACGGATGCCGTGGATGGATTCCTCGACGGTGGTGGTGACGTCGCCCGCCTGATCCTGGGCGTCGCGGGCGACGATGCGATACATCTCCTCGAAGCGGACGCACGCCAGCACGAGGGGGACGGCTACCACCAGCATGATGACGCCGAACTGCCACGCCTGCACCAGGAGAATGCCCAGCCCGGCGACGAGTGTGACGGCGTTGATGATGATGAAGGGGCCGACGAAGGCGACGAACCGGCGCAACGCCGACAGATCCGAGATGGCGCGGGACAGCAGTTGGCCCGACTCCCAACTGTCGTGGGCGGTGACGGACACCCGCTGGAGCTTGTCGAAGACCCGGGCGCGCGCCGTGATCTCGAATTGGCTCGACGGTCCCGACACCAGGTAGCGGCGAATCCAGATCCCCACCGCGTCGACCGTGCCGAGCAGCAGCACCAGAGCGGCCGGCCACCAGATGCCCGACAGATCACCGCGCGTGATCGGACCGTCGATGATGCGCTGGATCACGAGGGGAATGACCAGAGCCGCGAGCGTCGCGACGAGCGAGACCACGACCGATCCGGCGAAATACCACCGGTACGGGTACAGAAATGGGGCGAAGCGGCGCAGTGACGAGGTGGTTCTCTCGTCGGTCACGTCCTTCGTCGTCGTCCGTTCCACCAGTCCGGTAGACACATCATCTCCTTCACCTACCCGACAACGGTCTCATCGAGGAGGTGAAGGATCCAACCGATTTACCGCGACCCTCTATTCCGCGCGCCGCTTGGCATCGCCGAACGGCTCGTCCCGTTCCTGCACCGCTTGCCGGAATCCGACTGTGGCAGCGCGGGTCTGGAAGGCGTAGCCCTCACGGGTGTGTCGGGAGATGCCGTCGAACACGGTGCTGACCATCGTCGACGTGGCGACGCCCGACGCCAGGAGCGAGCTGTTGAGAGCGAGCTTCACCATGATCAGCTGGTTGATCGGCATCCGTGCGATCCGCGCCACCAGGTCCTCGGTCCGCGCGTCCAATCGGTCGGCGGGCGCGGACTCGACGGCGAGGCCCCATTCCGCGGCCTGCTTGCCGGTGAGGCAGTCGCCGGTCAGCAACAGTCGTTTGGCGCGCTGGTCGCCGAGGCGGTGCGCCCACATGCCTGCCGCGGGTACTCCCCAGACCCGCGTCGGGGGATAGCCGATCTTGGTGTCGTCGGCGCAGATGATCTGGTCGGCGTAGAGCGCGATATCGGTGCCGCCGGCGACGGCGAAGCCGTGAAGCTTGGCGACGACGGGCTTGTTCGCGTGCAACAGGCTCGCGAAGCCGCGATTGAAGCGGCTCATCATCGCGTAGTCGAGCATCGGATCCCACGTCCCGGACGGGTCGTGGTTGCGGGCTTGGACGACGGGGTCGAGAACCGTGCCGGTGGTGTCTGCGGCGTCGTCGTCGCCCCGGTCCAGGTTCTCGGCGTAGATCGACAGGTCGTAGCCGCCGCAGAAGCCCTTGCCGCGGCCGGACAGCAGCATCACGTGGACACGCGGGTCCAGATCGGCGCGCTCCACGGCGGCAGCCAGCTCGACCGGAGTGTCCGCGGTGATGGCGTTGCCGTGCTCCGGTCGATCGAAGGTGATACGCGCGATGCGCCCGGTGACCTCGTAGGTGAGCGTGCGGTACCGCGGCGACTCGTCGCGAGACGGTCGACCCTCGAACGGCGAGTCGGCGCCCTCGTCCCAGCCGTCACGCCACGCGGCCGGCCCGTCGCTCATGCGGGCACCTTCGGTGTCGATCGCTCGATGATCGTCGCCGCGTCGATACCGGTGGGGAGAGTTCCGTAGACGCTGCCCCAGTCCCCGCCCAGACGGCTGGAGGTGAAGGCGTCCGCCACGGCGGGGTGTCCGTACCGCACCAGCAGCGATCCCTGCAGTGCCAGGGCCATGTCGCCGACGATCCGGCGCGCGCGGTGCTCCACCGTCCCGAGGTCGCCGAAGGAGTTCTTCAGCGAGCGCACCGAGGCGTCGAGCGCCGCGTCGGACCCGGCGCAGCTGTCGAGCTCGTCGAAGAAGACGGCGAGAGTCTCCGGCTGCTTCGCCACCGCCCGCAGGGTGTCGAGCGCCGCGACGTTGCCCGAGCCCTCCCACACCGACAGCAGGGGAGCCTCGCGGTAGAGCCGCGGCATCCGCGACTCCTCCGCATACCCGTTGCCGCCCAGGCATTCCAGAGCTTCTGCGGCATGTGCGGGTCCGCGCTTGCAGACAAGATACTTGCTCACGGACAGGCTGATGCGGCGCAGCGCCGCAGCGTGCCGGTCGCCGGCCGTGGCCCGGTCGGTCAGCGCGGCCAACCACAGAGCCACCGTGGTCGAGGCCTCGGACTCGACGGCGAGATCGGCGAGGACGTTGCGCATCAGTGGCTGGTCGACGAGATTCTTGCCGAAGGCCTGGCGGTGCACCGCATGGTGGATGGCCTGCGCAGTACCGGCGCGCATGCCGGTGGCAGATCCCAGCGTGCAGTCCAACCGGGTCATGTTCACCATCTCGATGATGGTGGGCACGCCGCGGCCCTCGTCGCCCACGAGCCATGCCGTGGCATCGTCGTATTCGACTTCGCTGGAGGCGTTGGAGTGGTTTCCGAGCTTGTCCTTCAGGCGCTGGATCGCCATGGCGTTGCGGGTGCCGTCGGGCAGGATTCGAGGCAGGAAGAAACAGGACAGGCCACCCGGTGCCTGCGCGAGGACCAGCAGGATGTCGGACATCGGTGCGGACGTGAACCATTTGTGGCCGGTGATGCGGTACGACCCGTCGGGCTGCGGCACCGCCGTCGTCCGGTTGGCACGCACGTCCGAGCCGCCCTGCTTCTCGGTCATCGACATACCGGCGACGAGCCCGGACTTCTCGAGTGGAGCCCGCAGCGACGGATCGTAGGTGCGCGTGGTCAGCAGCGGCTCGTACTGCGCTGCCAGCTCGGAGTTCGCGCGCAGGGCCGGGACCACGGCGTAGGTCATGGAGATCGGGCATCCGTGGCCTGCATCGACCGCGCCCCAGACGCTGAATTTCGCGGCACGCTCGAGATGCGCGTGCGGTGACGGATCGTTCCACGGAGCCCCGTGCATCCCGAATTCGACTGCCGTGCGCATCAACTCGTGATACGCGGGGTCGTAGACCACCTCGTCGATGCGATTGCCGTACCGGTCGTGCGTGTGCAGGACGGGCGGATGCTCCTCCGCCAGGTCGCCCCACCGCTGCGCCTGCTCGCTGCCCGCGAGGCGGCCGAGGCGATGCAACTCGTCGAGGGAGTCCGCGGCGCCTTCCCGGTGCAGCGCCTCGAGGATCACCGGGTGCTCCGCGACGTCGTGGCCGATCAGCGGCGGGACCTGGTTGGTGACGGTATGGGTCGTGGTCATGACGACTTCCTGACGGGGGAGAGGGAGGCGGGGGATGCGCCGAGTGCGCGCAGGGTGAAGGTGTCGAGCGCGTCGAGGGTGGACGCGTCGGCGTGCCCGCGGGCCAGGGGCAGCACCAGTGCTTCGCCGATGGCGCCGACCAGGCACGAGGCGGTGATGGACGCGTCCTGATCGGGTAGTTCCCCGGCCTGTACGCCTGCCCGGATGGAGGAGGCGAACGCCTCGGCGAACGCCACCCGGAACGCGAGGCGTTCGGTGTCGACGAGGGCATCGCTGGGTTCGGCGAGGAGGGCGTAGGCCAGTGTCGGATTCCGTAGTGCGCGTTCGGCGAACGTGCGTACCGAGGCGAGGATGGAGTCGATCGTCGAGCCGGTCCGCGCCGCGTGCGTTCCCGCAGCGGTAGCGGCCGCCACCTCGCGTCCGCACGCGTCCCGGAAGACCTCGGCGAACAGCTCGCCCTTGCTGGGGAAGTAGCGGTAGACGGTGCCCACGCCGATGCCGGCGCGTGCCGCCACGTCCGCCATCGCGCAGCCGGCGTAACCCTGCTCGGCCACCAATGTCAGTGCGGCAGCGACGATTCCGGACCGCGCAGCGTCGAGTCGCTCTTGAACGGCGGCAGTCCGTCGGTAGGCCATGCCAAGGAGTGAACGCGGATTCCGTTCATGTGTCAAGAGCGGGCAGGCAGCTACCAGCGGGATCCGACGCGGTTGTTGACCAGCAGCACGCCGTCGACGTCGATGTGCGCGGGTGGATGGAACACCATGACGGTGTCCTGGTCGTCCGGAGGTGTCGGGTCGTCGAAGTTGCCGATGCCGCCGAGCAGTCCACGCCAGCGGACCCACCCGCGCGCCTCGTAGAACCCGACGGCCTCGGGAAGTGAATTGAGCACGCCCAGAACATCACTCGACTCGATCTCGGCTTCGATCGCCTCCATGACCGCGGCGCCCTGGCCGGTTCCGCGGAACTCGGGGTCCAACGCGACGGCCTCGACGAAGCCGCCGTCGAACTCCTTCCCGTCGTGGGCGAGGAGCCGCGGGACCACCGCTGCATGGCCGATCACGCGATCGCCCACCGTGAGGACGGCATGGACGCCGCCGAGGGCATGGATCCAGTCGTGAGGTGTGAAGTGCTCACCGAACGCGCCGCGCACCAATCCCTCGCAGGCATGGGTGTCGGCGTCGGACAACTCGTCCGTCGACACGGTTCGAAGTGCTGGTGCGTCGTCCACGGTGTCCCCCCGGGGCAGCAATGGCCGGGCAGGACTCCCGGTCAGTCGTTCGCGTGCAGGATCGAGTTGAGCTCGACTCCCGTACCCTTCCACGGCACGACCTCGACCGCACCGGAGACGGAATTACGGCGGAAGAGAAGATTCGACTTGCCGCTCAACTCGGACGCCTTGATGACGGTGCCGTCCGGTCCGGTGACCTTGGTACCCGCAGTGATGTAGAGGCCCGCCTCGACGACGCAGTCGTCTCCGAGCGAGATGCCCAGTCCCGCGTTCGCGCCCAGCAGGCAGCGCTGACCGACCGAGATGACAGCCTTGCCGCCACCGGACAGGGTGCCCATGATCGAGGCGCCACCGCCCACGTCCGACCCGTCGTCGACGACGACGCCGGCCGAGATGCGACCTTCCACCATCGACGAGCCGAGGGTGCCGGCGTTGAAGTTGACGAATCCCTCGTGCATGACCGTGGTGCCGGACGCGAGGTGCGCGCCGAGGCGGACCCGGTCGGCGTCGCCGATACGCACTCCGGTGGGGAGAACGTAGTCGACCAGGCGGGGAAACTTGTCGATGCTGTAGACGGTGACGTGTCCGCGGGCGCGCAGCTTGGCGCGGGTCGCTTCGAAGCCCTCGACGGCGGCGGGGCCGAAGTTCGTCCACACGACGTTCGACAGCAGTCCGAACTGTCCGTCGAGGTTGACCCCGTGCGGCTGCACCAACCGGTGCGAGAGCAGGTGCAGGCGAAGGTACACGTCGTGAGCATCGGTGGGCGCGTCGTCGAGGGAGCTGATGGTGGTGCGCACCGCGACGATCTCGAGGCCGCGTGCGTCATCCGTGCCGACGAGGGGTGCCAGCTCCGCGGGGATGTCCGACTCGGCGAGACGGGTGGTACCCGTCTCGGCGACCTCACCCAACTCGGGTGCGGGAAACCAGGTGTCCAGCACCGTTCCCGAGGTCGTGATGTGTGCAATGCCGACTGCCGATGCGCCTGTGGTCACGGGTGGAGAGCCTAGAGGAATAGGGTCGGGCAGGTGAGCGCACCCATCACCCTGGACCTGCACGCCGATCCTGTCGATCTCACCGCGGCGCTGGTGGACGTCCCCAGCGTCTCCCGCGACGAGGCCGTTCTGGCCGATGCGGTCGAGGGTGCGCTGCGCGAGCAGACATCCGGCTTCGAGATCGTCAGATTCGGCGACGCCGTGCTCGCCAGGACGAGTCGCGGATTGCCGACGAGGGTGATCCTCGCGGGGCATCTCGACACCGTCCCCATCGCCGACAACGTGCCCAGCAGACGTGAGGGCGACGTTCTGTACGGATGCGGAACCGTCGACATGAAGTCGGGCGACGCCGTGTTCCTGCACCTGGCGGCGACCATCGCGGAACCGAACGCCGATCTGACGTTGATCTTCTACGACTGCGAGGAGATCGAGGCCTCCGCGAACGGCCTGGGCCGCATCGAACGCGAGATGCCCGAGTGGCTGCGCGGCGATGTCGCGATCCTCGGCGAACCGTCGGGCGGCTTCATCGAGGCGGGCTGCCAGGGGACGCTCCGGGTCCGGTTCACCGCGTCGGGGACGCGGGCGCATTCTGCGCGGTCGTGGCTGGGCGACAACGCCGTCCACAAGTTGGGTCCGCTGTTCGAACGGTTGGCCGCGTACGAGCCGCGCAGCGTCGACATCGACGGATGCGTGTACCGCGAAGGTCTGCAGGCCGTGCGAGTGAGCGGCGGAGTCGCCGGGAACGTCGTTCCGGACGAGGCGTTCGTGGACGTGAATTTCCGGTTCGCGCCGGACCGCAGTGTCGAGCAGGCGATCGAGCACGTACGCGAGGTGACGGCCGGCGTCGACCTCGCGGTCGAGGTGACCGACCGCTCACCCGGCGCGTTGCCGGGTCTCGCGGCGCCCGCGGCGGCGGCTCTGGTCACCGCGGCCGGCGGAGAATTCCGTGCGAAGTACGGCTGGACAGACGTGTCCCGGTTCTCCGCGCTCGGCATTCCGGCGGTCAATTACGGGCCCGGCGATCCGAACCTTGCGCACAAACGCGACGAGCACGTTCCCGTCGGACAGATCACCGATGTCGCCGACGTCCTGCGTCGGTATCTGACTGTCACCGGCGGGCACTAACCTCGGCACCATGAACGCGCCTTCACGACCGGGAGACCGCTCGACGAACTATCGCGGGCCGGTCATGGACCGACGCGAGTACGCCGGAACGACCACCGACCAACGCCTTCTCGATTCGCGCGGCCCGTCGGACTGGCTGCACACCGATCCGTGGCGCGTGCTGCGTATCCAGAGCGAGTTCGTCGAGGGATTCGGCGCACTGGCCGAGCTGCCCCGCGCTGTCACGGTGTTCGGGTCGGCGCGAACGAAGCCGGACTCGGCCGAGTACGCCGTCGGGGTCCAGCTGGGCACTGCACTGTCGGCAGCCGGATACGCCGTCGTCACCGGGGGCGGCCCGGGTGCGATGGAAGCCGCCAACAAGGGAGCGTGCGATTCGGGCGGCTTCTCCGTCGGCCTGGGCATCGAGCTGCCCTTCGAGCAGTCGTTGAACCAGTGGGTCGACCTCGGGGTCAACTTCCGCTACTTCTTCGTCCGTAAGACGATGTTCGTGAAGTACTCGCAGGCCTTCGTCTGTCTGCCGGGCGGATTCGGCACCCTCGACGAGCTGTTCGAAGCGTTGACACTGGTCCAGACCCGCAAGGTGACGCAGTTCCCGATCATCCTGTTCGGCACCGCGTTCTGGGGAGGTTTGCTCGAGTGGATCCGGACGACGCTGGTGGGCGCCGGAACGGTGTCCGAGAGCGACCTCGAGCTGATCCGCTGCACCGATAGCGTCGAGGAGGCAGTCCGGTGGATCGACGAGAGTCGACAGAGCCTGGCCGAGACCGAGAGCCGATCGAGCGTGACCGAGCAATGACGGCAGTGTGCGTGTATTGCGCGTCCGGTCCGGTGGAGCAGCAGTACATCGATCTGGCGGCGGAGGTCGGGACCGAGATCGCTCGACGCGGGGGCACTCTGGTGTCCGGGGGCGGCAACGTCTCGATGATGGGCGCTGTCGCCGCGGCGACCCGCGCCGCCGGAGCGACGACGCTGGGTGTGATCCCGAAGGCACTCGTGCACCGCGAGGTGGCCGACGTGGACTCCGACGAGCTAGTGGTCACCGACACGATGCGCCAGCGCAAGCAGGTGATGGACGAGCGTGCCGACGCGTTCGTCACACTGCCCGGCGGCATCGGCACGCTCGAGGAATTGTTCGAGACGTGGACGTCCGGCTATCTGGGCATGCACGACAAACCGGTCGTGATCCTGGACCCGCAGGGCCACTACACCCCGTTGCTCGAGTGGCTCCGATCGCTGGCCGGGACGGGTTTCGTCTCCGCGAGATCGCTGGACCGGCTCATTCTCACCACGGACGTGGACGCGGCGCTGACGGCCTGTGGGCTACCTCGCACCGTGAACATTACCAACCAGTAAGGTAAGCGTCGTCACAGCCGGATTCGTTGCCGGCTCGCTTGGGAGGGGATCACCACATGGGTGCCGAGGCTCGTCACAAGGTCGGATTGCTCGACATCGCCGCCACACTGCCGAGGATGACCACGGCCCTGCCGAGCGTCCTGCGTGGGCTGCCGGGCTTCCTGCGCAAGCCGGACGACAAGGAGTCCATCGGCCACATCTTCCAGCGTGTCGCCACCAAGACTCCCGACCACCCCTTCGTGAGGTTCGAGGGCGACACCCTGACGTACGGACAGGCGAACGATCTGGTGAATCGCTACGCCTCCGTGCTCACCGATCGCGGTGTGCAGCGCGGCGACGTGGTCGGCGTCCTGGCGAAGAACTCGATGCGCACCCTGCTGGTCGCTCTCGCGACCGTGAAGCTCGGCGCTACCGCCGGCATGTTGAACTTCAACCAGCGCGGGGAGGTGCTCGAGCACAGCCTGGGCATCCTCGACGCGCGCGTGCTCGTCGTCGACGAGGACTGCATCGAAGCGCTCGAGTCGCTCGACGAGGCGCTGCCGGAGAAGGTCGTCCTGCACGCCGACGAACTCGACCGCCTCGCGGAGTCGGCGAGCGCCGAGAACCCCGTCGCCACCACCGAGAT
>NZ_JXQS01000062.1:0-1050 GCF_000834565.1 Rhodococcus sp. MEB064 | reverse complement strand
GGATCCGGGGTGCGGCGATGCAGTGCCGCATCACGACCGAAGACCCGGCGAACGGGTTCCGCCCGGACACGGGCCGTATCACCGCGTACCGCACCCCGGGTGGTGCGGGCATCCGTCTCGACGGCGGGACGACGTTGGGTGCGGAGGTGTCGGCGTACTTCGATTCGATGCTGGTGAAGCTGACGTGTCGTGGTCGCACGTTCGAGGATGCGGTGGCGCGGTCGCGGCGGGCGTTGGCGGAGTTCCGCATCCGCGGCGTCTCCACGAACATGTCGTTTCTTCAAGGTGTGCTCGCCGACCCGGATTTCCGGGCCGGTCATGTCACCACCTCGTTCATCGAGGAGCGCCCGAACCTGCTCTCTGCGAACATCTCCGGCGACCGCGGAACGAAGATCCTGCGGTATCTGGCCGACGTCACCGTCAACTCCCCGCACGGGCGGCGCCCGACGGAGATCTACCCCCGCGACAAGCTCCCGGCGACCGACCTGAGCGTGACTCCGCCGGCAGGGACGCGGCAACGGTTGCAGAATCTCGGGCCGGACGGTTTCGCCCGGTCGCTGCGGGACCAGCGGGCTCTGGCGGTGACGGACACGACGTTTCGTGATGCGCATCAGTCGTTGCTCGCCACGAGGGTTCGCACCACCGGCCTGCTGGCGGTGGCGCCGCATGTGGCGAGGTTGACGCCGGAGTTGTTGTCCATCGAGTGCTGGGGCGGTGCGACGTACGACGTGGCGTTGCGGTTCCTGCACGAGGATCCGTGGGAGCGGTTGGCGGCACTGCGGGAGGCAGTGCCGAACATCGCCCTGCAGATGTTGCTGCGCGGGCGTAACACCGTCGGTTACACCCCGTACCCGGAGAAGGTGACCACAGCGTTCGTCGAGGAGGCGGCGGCGACGGGTGTGGACATCTTCCGCATCTTCGACGCGCTGAACAACGTCGACCAGATGCGCCCGGCCATCGACGCGGTCCGTGAGACGGGAACGACGATCGCCGAGGTGGCGATGTCGTACACCGGTGACCTGTCGAACCCCGGCGAGAAGCTCTACACCC
>NZ_JXQS01000061.1:0-251 GCF_000834565.1 Rhodococcus sp. MEB064 | reverse complement strand
CGGTGTTCGGTGGCGTAGCGGTTCAGGAATTGTGCGGTCCAGGTGCGGGCGTGGTCGATGCTGGTGAACCGGTCGGGGCAGTCGAGGTCGTACTTGATCGTCTTGAACAGCGATTCGGAGAACGGGTTGTCGTCACTGACCCGCGGGCGAGAGAACGAGGTGAGCACACCACGTTCGGTGAGGGCGTCGATCAAGGTGTGCGAGCGCATGACGGCCCCGTTGTCGGCGTGCAGCACCGTCGGGGCGCCGTG
>NZ_JXQS01000060.1:0-1629 GCF_000834565.1 Rhodococcus sp. MEB064 | reverse complement strand
TCCCCGCCTCCGCGCACCCCGCCGCCAACTCCGGATTCTCCGACAAGAACCCGTACCCCGGATAGATCGCATCGGCACCCGACCGCTTCGCCGCATCGACGATCAGATCCACCGAGAGGTAGTTGCGGACCGGATGGCCCGGCTCACCGATCTCGTACGCCTCGTCGGCCTTCGTCCGATGCACCGAATTGCGGTCCTCGAACGGGAACACCGCCACCGTCTGCGCCTCGAGTTCGTACGCCGCACGGAACGCACGGATCGCGATCTCACCACGATTGGCCACTAGCACTTTCGAAAACACGGTTCTGAGTGTCGCTTTCGCTCGGGGGTGATCTGCAGAGATGCGATGAATGGGTGGCGTCAGGAGTCGACTGCGGCGCGAATGGCCTCGCGCATTCGCTGTTCGGTCTGCTCCTGCGCGATGGTGCGTTCGAGGGCGGCGTCGAGATCGTCACGGGGAATGACGACGAGTCCGTCGGAATCACCGATGATCGCGTCTCCAGGATTGCAGACCACGTGGCCGCATGCGATCGGATACCCGACCCGGCCGGGTCCGTTCTTCCATGGCCCGGCGGGGCTTATTCCTCGGGCGTAGACCGGCAGCTTCATTGCGGTGAGTTCGTCGACGTCTCGAGTGGAGCCGTCGATGACCACACCGGCGATGCCGCGAGATGTACAGATCTCTCCGAGTATGTCGCCGAAGACGGCGCGGCTGGTCTCTCCGTGTCCATTGACGACAAGGACGTCTCCCGGTCGTGCATCGTCGAGTGCACGGTGGATGGCGAGGTTGTCCCCCTCGCGGGCGTGAATCGGGAGGATGGTGCCGGCCATCGTGAGGCCGGGAGTCACCAGGCGGAGGGCGGCAGACATCAGGCCCATCCGCTTCTGTGCGTCGCCGATAAGTGCAACGGGGTACTCGGCGAGACGCGAGATCTTGTCGAGTGGTGCTCGCTGCCAGTCGGCAGCGATGTCGATGTTGGCGGTGTCTGCGGTGATGAACATGAGATTCTCCCTGGGAATGCGGGCGCGATCAGCGACGGGCGTCGGCGGGTGTGGCGTCGGGTGACACGGGGGCGACGGCATTGCGGGGTGCGCGTCCCGCCAGTGCGGTGCGGATGCAATCGACGGCTTCGCGGCCGGCGGTGAGCAGGGCTCGGTCGGTCTGCCCCGCGATGTGCGGGGTGATGATCAAGTTGTCGAGCCCGGCGTTGTGATCGGACAGTGCGGTGTAGGGCAGAGGATTCTTCATGTCGATCGACTCCCCGCTGAGTACATCGAGTGCGGCGCCGCCGAGGTGACCGTCGGTCAGTGCATCGAGAAGAGCAGACTCGTCGATCAGCCCTCCTCGCGAGGTGTTGACGAGGATGGCGCCCTGCCGCATCCGGCGCAGGACGTCGGCGTCGACGAGGTGTGCGGTGTCGTCGGTCAGCGGAACGTGGAGGGAGATGACGTCGGACGTGGCGACCAGATCGTCGAAAGAGACCAGGGTGGCACCGGCCGCGGTGACGACACTGTCGTCGACGAAGGGGTCCGCCACTGTCAGACGCATACCGAATCCGCGGGCGATGTCGGCGACGATGCGGGCGATGTTTCCGAAGCCGACCAGTCCGAGCGTGCGACCACCGAGTT
>NZ_JXQS01000006.1:0-97593 GCF_000834565.1 Rhodococcus sp. MEB064 | reverse complement strand
ATCTCGGTGGTGGGCAACCTCGAGATCTTCGAGATGCTCGAGAAGCACGGTGCCGAGTTGCTGACGACGCGGTTCGGACACCTCGACGGCACCGCCGAGCTGCGGGACATCGCGGACCGTCTGACGTACAAGGCGATCGCGACGATGCTGGAACTGGAAGCGCCCAATCTCCACGAGATCGACCTCGATCGCGTGATCGCTTTCGGCCACACCTGGAGCCCCACACTGGAATTGACTCCGCCCGCTCCGTTCTTCCACGGGCACGCCATCAACATCGACATGGCCTTGTCGACGACGCTGGCCGAACAGCGCGGACACATCACCGCCGAGGACCGCGACCGAGTTCTCGGAGTCATGAGCCGCATCGGTCTCGCACTCGACAGCAGCTATCTCACGGCCGACCTGCTGGCCGACGCCACGTCGTCCATTCTCAAGACTCGTGATGGGATTCTCCGCGCGGCAGTGCCGGCGCCCATCGGGTCGTGCGAATTCCTCAACGACGTGACCGTCGACGAGTTGGCGGACACGCTCACGCTGCACAAGAAGATCTGTCTCGAGCACGATCGGGACGGTGACGGCGTGGACATGTTCACCTCACCTGCGCCCGAGGCCGGAGTCGGTTCGTCGACCGATGCCTGATACGCACGAAACAGCGGGGCCACGTCCGGTCACTCCGACGACGATCGCGGCGCACGAGCTGACGGTTCTGTGCGACGAGATCGCGTCGGGCAGCAGCGGTGACGACATCGTCGCGCGTCTACGGCGTGCTCGCGATGTCGTCGCCGGTCTCGATCCGTACCTGGACCGGTGCACGTCCCCCGAAACCCCTGCTCTGGCCGACCTGGCTGCTCGCACCAGGTCGGCCGAGTGGGCCGGGAGCGCCCTGGAGCAGGAAATGCTGTCCGGCCACGTCGAGGGACAGTTCCTCAAGTTCCTCGTCGGCATGACCGGCGCGGTGAACGTTCTCGAGATCGGCATGTTCACCGGCTACTCGGCGCTGGCGATGGCCGAGGAACTTCCGTCGGGTGGTCGCGTGGTCGCCTGCGAGGTGGACCGGGCGGTCGCCGACTTCGCGCGGTCGTGCTTCGACGCCTCCCCCGTCGGCGATCGGATCGACATCGTCGTCGGGCCCGCGGCGGACACTCTTCTCTCCCTGGCGTCGGACGAGCGCACCTTCGACCTCGTCTTCATCGACGCCGACAAGGGCGGGTATCTGCACTACCTGAATGCGCTGCTCGACTCGACACTGCTGGCGCCCCGCGCTGTCATCGCCGTCGACAACACGCTGTTGCAGGGCGAGCCGTACCTCGACGAGTCCCGGTCGGTGAACGGTTCTGCGATCGCGGCGTTCAACGACGCGGTCGCCGCGGATCCCCGCGTGGAGCAGGTCGTCCTCCCGCTACGGGACGGACTGACTCTCATCCGTCGATCGACCGCATCATGAGGGGCACGACCGGCCGGTCCGTCACGGCGCTGGCGGTGCTGGCGCTCACTGCCCCACTCGATCTGATCGCCGTCGCCACCACGGTCGGGTCACGGCGCACCGCTCCGGGAACTCCCGCCCGGGAACGGCGGACGGTGCTGATCAACGGCGGCAAGATGACCAAGTCGCTCCAACTCGCACGCTCCTTCCATGGGGCAGGACACCGCGTCGTCCTGGTGGAGTCGGCGAAGTACCGCTACACCGCTCATCGGTTCTCCCGAGCCGTCGACGTCTTCCACACCGTCCCCGAGGCGTCCGACGTCGGCTATGCCGAAGCTGTCGCAGAGATCGCCCGCCGCGAGAACGCCGACGTGTTCGTTCCCGTGTCGAGCCCGGCATCGAGCGTCCCCGACGCGGAGGTCGGCCGACTGCTCGCCGGGGTGTGCGACGTCATTCATGTGGACTCCGCCACGGTGGCGATGCTCGACGACAAGGTCCAGTTCTCGAAGACGGCCGAATCGCTGGGCCTCCGAGTTCCGCAGTCCCACCTGATCACCGATCGCCGACAACTGCTCGATTTCGACTTCCCGCCGGGGCGCCGCTTCATCCTCAAACGGATCGCCTACAACCCGGTCGGCCGCATGGACCTGACACCGTTGTCCCGGGATACGCCGGATGCCAACGCGGAGTTCATCTCTCGGTTGTCCGTGTCGGCCGACGATCCCTGGATCCTGCAGGAGTTCGTGGACGGGCAGGAGTACTGCACTCACTCGACCGTCAGGAACGGACGGGTCCAGGTGTACGGGTGCTGCGAGTCCTCCGCGTTCCAGATCAACTACGCGATGGTGGACAAACCCGAGATCCGCTCCTGGGTAGAGCATTTCGTGGGCGAGCTGGGGCTCACAGGTCAGGTGTCCTTCGACTTCATCGAGGGCGCCGACGGTCACCCCTACGCCATCGAGTGCAACCCGCGCACACACTCGGCCATCACGATGTTCCACGATCACCCGGACGTCGCGGCGGCGTACCTCGAGGACGGCCATCCCGTCATCACTCCACTCCCGACTGCACGCCCCACCTACTGGCTCTATCACGAGGTCTGGCGGCTGCTCACCGAGCCGGGACGCGTGCACCGACTGCGGACCATCCTCGGTGGCAAGGACGCGGTCTTCACCCGCTGGGATCCGCTGCCGTACTTCATGCTCTACCACCTGCACCTGCCGTCATTGCTGTGGGCGAACCTGCGCAAGGGCGGGTCGTGGAGTCGAGTCGACGCCAACATCGGCAAGCTCGTGGAGGCCGGCGGTGACTGACACGACGACTCCCGACACCTCGGGAACCCTGGCGATCCTGCACCTCGTCGGCTCGGCCGTCGACGACTTCCACTCGGACCTCTCGCGCGTCTACGCGCGGGACGCCCTGTCCTCCCTCGCCGACCCGGCGAGATACACCATGCACATCGCCCTGGTCTCCTCCGATTCGACATGGCGGTTCCCGGCCGACCTGTCCGACGCGGCCGTCGCCGCGGCGGACGCGATGTCGGTGTCCCGAGCACTCGATCACATCGCCGACCTCGGCATCGACGCGGTGGTCCCGCAGATGTTCTGCCTTCCCGGCATGACCTCGTACCGCGCACTGTTCGACGTGCTTCGAATCCCTCTGCTGGGCAACAGAGCCGATGTCATGGCCCTCGCCGCCGACAAGGCCCGGACGCGGGCGATCGTCGCCGCCGCAGGGGTCGATGTACCCGAGGGCGTCGTGGTGACGGCGCGGAGCGACGGCGGCAGCCCTCTCCCCCTTCCGGTCGTCGTCAAGCCCGTCGACGCCGACAATTCCGTCGGAGTGGCTTTGGCCCGGACTGCCGACGACTACGCGGCGGCACTCGAGGACGCCGGTCGTCATTCCGAGCGAGTGCTGGTCGAGACCTACATCGACCTCGGCCGCGAGGTGCGGTGCGGCATCGTCGTCGTCGACGGGCAGGTCGTGTGCCTGCCGCTCGAGGAATACGCGGTCGACGCGACGAGCAAGCCGATCCGCACCCGTGACGACAAACTCGCCCGTGACGACGACGGCGAGCTGTACCTGGTGGCGAAGAACGCGACGCGGGCATGGATCGTCGCCGAGGACGATCCGGTGACCGAGCGGGTCTGGGAGATGGCACGAATAGCTCACCGCGCGTTGGGTTGTCGGCACTACAGCCTGTTCGATTTCCGCATCGACCCGGACGGTCGGCCGTGGTTCCTCGAGGCCGGCCTGTACTGCTCGTACGCCCGCGGCAGTGTCGTGGCCGTGATGGCCGCCGCTGCCGGTATCGGTCTGCCCGATCTGTTCGCGAGCGGCCTGAAGGAACTCGCCGAAGAAGGAGAACGCTGATGCGCCATACCGTCATCGACCCTGTCGGAGTGCTCGTCGAGGACGCCGACGTCGAGTCGCTCGAACCCTCTCAGGTCGAGGAGATCCGCACTCTCGCCGCGGAGCACGGCGTCGTCGTCTTCCGCGCGCAGACCCTCGACGACGTGCGCTTCGCCGACTTCCTCCGAAGCCTCGGTGAGATCGTCTTCACCGAGGGTGAGACGCCCGTCGACGGACACCCCGATCTGAACGTCATCAGCAACGTCGGCCGCACCACGACTCCCCGGTCCACCTTCCACGTGGACACGAGCTACGTCGCGAAGCCGCCGTCCTACACCGCTCTCCGCGCGGTGACGGTCCCCCGCGAGGGCGGGCAGACCGTCTTCAGCAACCAGTACCGCGCGTGGGAGACGCTGCCGGTCGACATGCGTTCCGATCTCGCGGACCGCACTCTGACCCACGTCGTCACCGGACTGGACCTGCCCGACGACGCCGAGTCGTCCGCGGAGCATCCTCTGGCGGCACTGCATCCCCTCTCGGGCCGCCGGTCGCTGTACATGTCCACCCCCAAGCGGTGCGCCTCGATCAGCGGGATGACCGCTGAGCAGACGGCCCGGACCGTGCAGTTCCTCTACGACCACTCCACCGCGGAGAGAAACGTCTATCGGCACACCTGGCAGCCCGGCGACGTCGTGCTGTGGGACAACCGGTGCGTCATGCACCGGGCCGACCATTCCGGAGTCGTCGGTGACAGGGTGATGCATCGCGGCATGGCCCGGTAGCCGAAGGACCCACAGGCACTTCCCAGCTTCCTGTCAGCAGGATCGCGGGTCGGACGCGCACTCTGGTGATCGTCACCGAACCACTCGATCGTCAGGAGCAATCCCCCGTGCTGGACTACCTCGTCACCTCGTCCGCCGCTCTCGGCGCCGTCGGCATTTTGGCCGTCATGGCTGCTGCGGGCTCGGTGGCGAAGTCCGCACCCGCGGGCCTCGTCGAACCCGATCGCCACGGCCCCGTCCTGCAGGACATCAGCGGCCGACGATAGCGGGGCCTCGCCGCACCACCATGTCGCGGAACGCGACGGCGGGAGCCGGCATCGGCCGAGCGGGCCACACCACTCCGATCCGCCGACGCGCTGCCCTGTCGTTCAACGCGATGTCGACAGTGGGCAACACCCCCGCGGAGCCGTTCGAGGGTGGGAGGACGCTCACGCCGAGTCCTGCACCGACCAATCCGCGCACCGTGTGGAAGTCCTGCCCTTCGAAGGCGATGGTGGGCGCCATACCTGCTTCCGCCCACAGCGTTTCGCACACCGAGCGCATCCCGTAACCGTGCTCCATGACGACGTACGGCTCGTCCGCGGTCTCCACCAGGTCCAAGACCCGCCGACCGGCCAGACGGTGGTTCGCCGGAACCACGGCGACGAGGCGCTCCTCGAACAGCCCGAACGACGTGTCGGGACCGTGCTCGTCGCCGAGGGAGACGAAGGCCAGATCGGCACGGCCGTCCTCCAGCCGGTCCAGGCACCGAGCTCGTGCACCTTGATCGAGCGCGAACGTCACCGCCGGGTGGTCGGCCAGGAACCGTCGGATCAGCAGTGGCAGTACGCCCTCGCCGACAGTGTTCTGGAAGCTCACCGAGATGCGACCCCGCGTCCGGGCATCCTGCTCACTCATCGCATCGAGCCCGGCTTCCACATCGCGAGCGGCACGTTCGAGGAACGGCATCAGAGCTCGACCCGCCGCCGTCAGAGCGATTCCGCGACCGCGTCGTTCGATCACCGGAACACCCAGGATCGCCGACGCGCGAGCCAATTGCCTGCTGACGGTCGGTTGCGGAACGCCGAGCCGGTGGGCGGCCTCGGTGATGTGTTCGGTGTCGGCCACGGCCAGCAGCGTGGGAATCAGCGGCAGCAGCGATTCGGCCTCGGTGCGCATACCCCGAAAGATACGTCAAGATCATCGATCGGCGACGTCGAATGCATTGGACGAATGGATCGTCACCGGCCTACCGTCGATGACTGTGAGCACCGATCGTTCTTTCACCCACACGCCGATCGCGCAGGATCAGTGGGACGGCCACGTCAAGGGATCGCGGGAGTACCGCAAGCTCGTCGCGGCCCTGCTCCTGGCCGGTATCGCGACGTTCGCCCAGCTCTACTCCGTGCAGGGCATCCTGCCGCTGATCGCGTCGTCGCTGTCCATCACGCCGTCGCAGTCGTCCCTCGCCGTCGGATGCGCCACCGTCGGCGTCGCGGTCGCGGTACTCCCGTGGTCGATGGTGGCCGACCGGGTGGGACGCGTCCGGGCCATGAGCATCTCGATCGTCACCGCCACAGCCCTCGGACTCGTCGTCCCGCTGTCGACCTCGTTGCCGATGCTTCTCGGCGTCCGGTTCGTCGAAGGGGCCGCCCTCGGCGGACTGCCTGCCATCGCGATCGCATACCTCAGCGAGGAAGTGGATCGTCGTCACACCGCGGTCGCCGCGGCCACCTACGTGTCCGGAACGACCATCGGCGGCCTGCTGGGTCGGATCGTCGCCGGTCCGGTGGCCGAGGCGACCAACTGGCGCATCGGCACGCTCACCGTGTCGATCATCGCGGCACTGGCCGCGGCGACCTTCCTGCGGCTGGCACCCACTCCGCGGCGAGCCCTTCCCGACGGACAGGAAGGGCCGGGGCTGCGCGAGAAGATCATGTCGAACCTGCGCGACCCGGGTATGCGCGCCCTGTACGGACAGGCATTCCTGCTGATGGGCGGATTCGTCACCGTCTACAACTACCTGGGGTTCCGGCTCGAGGCAGCACCGTTCGGCCTTCCACAGTCGCTGATCAGCCTGATTTTCGTAGCGTATCTCAGTGGAACCGTCTCCTCACGTGTGGCGGGTCAGCTCGCCGGGCATTTCGGGCGGAGTGTCGTGCTCGCCGGATCGACCGGCGTCATGATCGCCGGCGTCGCCCTCACCGCGTTCGACGCCTTGGCGATCGTCCTCGTGGGACTGGTGATTTTCACCATCGGATTCTTCGCCGCGCATGCCATCGCATCCGGATGGACCGGGCACCGTGCGACCGTGGGCCGGGCGCAGTCCGCCTCGCTGTACAACCTCTTCTACTACGGGGGATCGAGCATCGTCGGGTGGACGGGCGGTGTGATCTTCCAGGCGTTCGGGTGGACCGCGATGGCCGCCTTCGTCATCTCCCTGGCCGTCCTGGCAGCGCTGTGGTCGCTGGTGCTGCGAACCCCCCGGCCGGCTGAGAGCCGATAGCCGGCGGGTGGCCGGTAGCGTTGCCGCGATGAGCGTCGTCGTGATTCCCTCGGCCGAACGCATCCGGTGGCGCGACGGGTGGCTGGATTCGCGTCAGTCGTTCCCCGTTGCCGGCAACTATTATCTGGCAGCCAACGCGTTCGGCCTACTCCTCGTCCACAACGACGACATCGTCGACGCCGGCGAAGGGTTCGACAGCCACCAGCACGCGGACGTCGAGATCGTCACGTGGGTTCTCGAGGGAGCGCTCGTCCATCGCGATTCGATGGGCAACGAGGGCGTCATCACCGAGGGTCTGGCGCAACGCATGAGCGCAGGGACGGGAGTCGTGCACTCCGAGCGCAACGCGGCCGGGTACAGCTCGAGGGCTCGCCTGCGGGTGATCCAGATGTGGTTACCGCCGGATCGCCTCGGAACGGAACCGAGCTACGAGGAGTACGCGGCCGGCGAGGATCTGGCGTCGGGACGGCTGGTCACCGTCGCATCCGGGATGGAACGCGACCGCGGTGGCACCGCCGTCGGACTGGGCAACGGCGCTGCGGCGCTGCATGTCTCACGACTCGTGGCGGGAACGCCGGTACTGCTCCCCCGAGCCCCGTTCGTGCACGTGTTCGTCTCCCGTGGCACTGTCACCGTCGACGGTGTCGGCACGCTGGACGAGGGCGACGCCCTGCGTGTCACCGACTCCGGCGGACACGGTGTCGCCGGCGACGGCGCAGAGATCCTGGTGTGGGAGATGCACTCTCACGCGTGATCGGTGTGCTCGCCGACGCTGTCCAACACCTCGGTGGTGTGCTGCCCCAAGGCGGGCCCCGGAGGGCGGACGCGGCCCGTCCGCTCCCCCAACACCGGGACGACCCCGGTGAAGAGGACGTCGCTCGCCTCGTCGTCTCCGGTGTCGACCGATACCGTCTCGATCATTCTGCGCGCCACGAACTGCGGATCGACCGAGACATCGGCCGCGGTGTTGATCGCCCCGCACGGCACGTCGGCCGCGCCGAGCTCTCGGAGCGCGTAGTCGCGTGTCCTGATGGCGGTCCATTCCCCGATGGCGTCGTCGATCTCGTCTCGACGCGCCCACCGTCCCGGCCCGGTCGCGAGTTCCTCGTCGGACGCCAGGTCCGGTCGGCCGATGGCGAGCATGTAGCGCGTGAAGATCGCATCACCGTTGCCGGCCACGACGATCGAGAGGCCGTCGGAACACACGTAGGCGTTGGACGGCGCGATCCCCTCCATCCGGCCTCCGAGCCTGGTCCTCTCGACGCCGTAGGCGGAATAGTCCGGGACGAGCGACTCGAGCATCGACAGCATGGACTCGCCGAGCGCGACGTCGACGGTGCGAGATCCCGTCTGCGGACCGCTGCTCAGCCCTCGCCGGTACAACTCCATGACCGCACCGAACGCGGCGTACAGGCCGGCGATGGTGTCGCCGATGGACACGCCCACTCGCACGGGCGGCCTGTCCGGATCACCGACCAGTTCCCGGAATCCGCTGTGTGCCTCCGATACTGCGGCAAAACCCGGCCGGGCGGACAACGGTCCGCTCTGTCCGTACGCGGAGACGCGGACGAGGATGATCCCCGGCCTCGTCGCCTCGAGGACGTCCGGACCGATGCCCCACTTCTCGAGCGTTCCGGGGCGGAAGTTCTCGACGACGATGTCGCACGACGCCGCGATACGGAGAACGTCCCGGCGCCCCTCCTCGGTGCGCAGATCCAGCACCACCGATTTCTTGCCGCGGTTGAGGGTGTGGAACAACATCGACGTATCACCCTTGTAGAGACGCCAGGAGCGGGTCTCGTCCCCTGTCCCGGGTCGTTCGATCTTGATCACCTCGGCCCCGAAGTCGGCGAGCAGCCGTGACGCGGTCGGGCCGGCGATGTAATTGCCAAGCTCCAGAACTCGCACCTCCGACAGCGGGAGATCGGGGTGTGTGTCCGGTGTGGATCCCTCGGTCATGACCGTCCTTTTCGATGCTCGTCCGTGCCGATCGTACGATTCTGTCGGACGTTGTGACCGTTACCGAGGAAACAGGAGATATCGGTCGTCTACATACGGTGTAGGTGCTCTCAACCCGAGAGGCAGTGACAATCGCCATGACGACGTGAGCCGGTACTCGCTCTACCGTCGGAATTCATGAATGCCATCGCGGACAAGGAAGCTCGGTTGTCCTGGGTGCTTGCCGGCCTGGCCGGTCTGGTGGGTGCCGCAGCCTTCACCAACACGGCCGGCTATTTCGTCACCTTCATGACGGGCAACTCCGAACGTGCGGCGCTCGGGTTCTTCCGCGGGCAGAACGCCATGGCGGGGGCGGCGATCGCGTTGATCGTCACCTTCGTCGCGGGCGTCGTCGTCGCGTCGATCTGCCGCCGACGGCTGTGGAGCGACCACCCGCACGGCGCCACTGTTCTGACGAGCGTGTTCCTGGCCATCGCCAGCGTCGTGGACGTCATCGAGAGCGGAATCGCCGCATCCCGCGTCGAGTTCCTGCCCATCCTGTTCGTGTCCTTCGCGATGGGCGCGCTCAACACCTCGTTCAGCAAGAACGGCGAGGTCGTCATCCCGCTCAGCTATGTCACCGGCACGCTGGTCAAGATGGGCCAGGGCATCGAGCGGCACATGGCGGGCGGTTCCGCTTCCGACTGGCTGGGCTACGCCCTTCTGTACGCGTCGTTCGTCGGTGGTGCGGTGCTCGGCGGCATCATCAGCCTGGCCATCACAGGACCGCAGATCCTCATCGTGGCGACGGCGGTCTGCATCGTCACCACGTTCTACACCTACCGCCAGAGCGACGAGGAGACCCCGATCCTCGGGTGACACCGGTACCCTGACGGCCATGGCTTCCCTCGATCACGGCGACCCGGGTGACGCTCCCTCGATGCCGGAACCTTCTGCGCCGGTCACCGAGCCACGACGTCCCAGCGCCGCGGAGGAAGCCCGCACCGTGGCAGCGTCGACGAACACCGCGACGCTCGCGAGCCTGTCGTCCGACGGTCACCCGTGGGCGTCCTTCGTCACGTACGGACTGGTCGGGGGTGATCCGGTTCTGTGCGTGTCCCATATGGCCGAGCACGGGCGGAATCTCGCCGCGGATCAGCGGGTCAGCCTGTCCGTCGTAGCTCCCGGTGAGAACGAGGATCCGCTGGCCAGCGGGCGCATCACCCTCGCCGGCATGGTCTTCAGGCCCACGGGAGAGGACGCTGCGGTCGCGCGGGACGCTCATCTCGCCGCCGTGCCCGCCGCGAAGTACTACATCGACTACAGCGATTTCACGGTGTGGCATATGCGAGTGGACCGGGTCCGCTGGGTCGGCGGATACGGCCGCATGGATTCTGCGACCGCACAGGACTACGCGCAGGCGTCGCCGGATCCGGTGCGGCCGGGGTCTGCCTACGCCGTGGACCATCTCAATGCGGACCACGCCGACGCACTCCGCGAGATGACCGCGGCATTCGGCGGATACCCGGACGCTGTCTCGGCGACGTGCACGGGGGCCGATCGGTACGGGCTCGACATCGCCGTCACCACACCGAACGGCGTCGCCTACACGCGAGTCGGCTACCTCTCCCCCATCTCGTCGATCGACGAACTGCGCTCGGCAACAGTCGAACTGACGAAGAACGCCCGCCGCTCCTGACAGGAGCGACGGGCGTCGGACGGATGTCGAGTATCAGCTGACAGCGTCGGCGTTACGACGCGGGAGCTTCCAGTCGGGGCGTACCCAGTGGCACGTGTAACCGTTGGGGATGCGCTGCAGGTAGTCCTGGTGCTCCGGCTCGGCCTCCCAGAAGTCGCTCGCCGCAGTCACGTCGGTGACGACCTTGCCCGGCCAGATGCCCGACGCGTCGACATCGGCGATGGTGTCCAGCGCGACGTTCTTCTGCTCGTCGGACGTGTAGAAAATTGCCGAGCGGTAGCTGACTCCGCGGTCGTTGCCCTGACGGTTCTTCGTCGACGGATCGTGGATCTGGAAGAAGAACTCGAGCACGTTGCGGAACGAGGTACGCGAGGGGTCGAAGACGATCTCGACGGCTTCCGCGTGCGTACCGTGATTGCGATACGTGGCGTTGGGGACGTCGCCACCCGAATAGCCGACGCGTGTGGACAGAACGCCCGGCTGCTTGCGGATCAGTTCTTCGACACCCCAGAAGCAACCGCCCGCCAGGATCGCCGTTTCGGTGGCCGTAGGTGCAGTGCCCGAAGCGTGGTTCTCCGACATCTCTGTCTCCTTACATGAGCATGGCTCGACCTCGATCGGTCGCGTCCTCACCGACAACGCACCCGAGCCCTACATTGTTCCGACCCCGAGGTCAGGCGGCCCCGTCCGAGACGGACAGTGTCGGGTGCGAGTCCTCGATCAACGTCAGCGCCACTTCGCGCAGAGGCTTGTTCTCGGACTGGGAGATCTGCGC
Source organism: Rhodococcus sp. MEB064 (assembly GCF_000834565.1). Lineage (NCBI taxonomy): Bacteria > Bacillati > Actinomycetota > Actinomycetes > Mycobacteriales > Nocardiaceae > Rhodococcus > Rhodococcus sp. MEB064. The sequence continues at coordinate 86,139 of NZ_JXQS01000006.1, read as the reverse complement.
GAGCATGGTGAAAGCCTGGACGGCATCGACGTCGAACCGTTCCATCAGGATTCCCTTGGCCTGACCGATGACGTCTCGGCTGGCCAGGCCGTCGCGGAAGTTCTCGTCGTCACGTGCGCTCAGCAGTGCCACCGCACCGTGTGCGGCGAGGGCGGCACCGACGATCTGCTGGTCCGGACCGAACGTGTCACCGGCTCTGCTGAACAGCAGCAGGACGCCGAGGTCCTTGGACGTCGAGTCGATGTAGAGCCGGAACGCCGCCATACTCTCCACACCCCGCTCGTGGGCTGCGGCAGCGAAGGAGGGCCAGCGCCGCTCGTCACGCAGATTCTCCGCAATGACGGTGTCGACCTGCCAGATCTCGTTCTCGGTCGGGCCCTCGCCCAGCTCGTACTGCACTTTGCACAGGTCCGCCGCGACATCGTCCGTCCGCGCATGGATCTTGCGGCGGGACCCGTTCATGACGGTGACGCAGGCATGGTCGACGCCGGGCATCAGGTGTTTGGCCGACTGCACCAGGGCTGCCAACGTCTCGTCCACGGACCGACGAGTGCCGCGCAACGTTCGCGCCATGTCGGCGAGGTCGCTCACCGGCACCGATCCGGTTCGTTCGCCATCCGTCGTCCCGACGACTCGCGCCAGTTCGATCCCATCGCTGGGCGGCAGGGTCATGCGTGCTCCACTCTCGTTCCACCGCGCCGGGGTGAGGGCACGGACGTACAGACACTGTTCCGATGCAGCGTAATGGCGTCGCAAAAGTGCCCGTCCACGGGCGCCCTGCTCATCTGATCGGATCCACCAGCCGCTTGGTGTCGCGCAGGGCTCGCGACACGGCGCCCGGCCTGGGCGAACCGGACATTCCCGGACCCGGGTGCATCTCGACGGCAGACGCCGCCGGCACGACATCGCAGACGGAGCACCGGCCGTGGCCGTCCAGTCGAGTGCCGCACGCCGCGTGCCGGAACAGCCGACGCGGTCCGCCGGGCGCGGGAGCGACTCGCTCACCCCACTCGGTGAGGGCGTGCAGCACCGGCCACAACCCGACGAGCGCGTCCGTCGGCGCGTATTCCTCGCGCCCTCCGACGGGTTCCCGCTGCAGCAGTCCGTTGTCCACCAACATGGAGAGCCGCTGTGTCAGGACGGCTTTGGACATCGACAGATGGTGCTCGAAGTCGGAGAACCGGCGGACGCCGAAGAGCGAATCCCGCACGATCAGCAATGTCCATCGCTCACCGACGATCTCGAGTGCTCGCGCCAACGAGCAGTCCTGCTCCGCATAGCCCTGACCGATCGCCATGCGGCGAGCGTACCTGTCCGGTCTGTTGACCGAACCATATCGCCGGGCTACGGTTCGGTCACCGAACCGAAGGACTCTCGATGATCGTGCGTACCGCTCCCCCTCTCGCCCGACCGCTCCCCGTGGCAGCAGCGGGAACGTTGCTGTCCCTGGCCGCCTTCACCTACCCGTTGGCGACGATCGGGAGCACCGCGATCTCACTGGACAGCGACGCGGCAGGGCGGACGTGGATTCTCAGTTCGATGAGCATCGGTCTGAGCGCTGCTCTCCTGGTGTCCGGCGCCTTGGCCGACGACGTGGGCCGCCGACGGACCTTCGCCCTCGGTCTCGTTCTCCTTGCCGTTGCCTCCGCCGTGTGCGCCGTGGCGCCCTCGACCCTGGTGTTCGTCCTGGCCAGGGTCGTCCAGGGTGTCGGTGCGGGTGCCGTCGTCGCGTCCAGCCTCGGAGTCATCGCCCACGCCTTCGAACCCGGGCCGCTCCGTGCCCGCGCCGGCGGCATCTGGGGAGCGAGCGTCGGCGCCGGAATCACCCTCGGACCCTTGATCTCCGCCTCGTTCGACCGTCTCGGATCCTGGCGTGGCGCGTACTGGGTCCTGACCGCCGCGACCCTCGTCCTCGCAGTCCTGGCGACCAGGTACGTCACCGAATCTCGCACGGAGACACCGCGAGGACTCGACATCATCGGCGCCGTCGCCCTGTCCGGCGGACTGTCGGCACTTCTCGCCGCGCTCGTCGAAGGGCGTGGCGGTTGGTCGAGGCCCGTCCCCCTCGTCCTGGCAGCGGTGGCGGCCGTCCTGATCGTCGGATTCGTTCTGCACGAGCGTCGCTCGTCGTCGGCGATGCTGGATCTGGCGCTGTTCCGCCAACCCGCCTTCATCGCGGCCACCGTCGCAGCTCTCACCACCGGTGTCGGAGTCATCGCCCTGATGTCGTACATGGCAGGGTTCGTCGGCGCCGCGTTCGGCCTCGACGCGCTGGACAGCGCGCTGCTGCTGTTCGCGTGGGCGGCCACCAGCGTCGTCACCGCCCTTCTCGCACGCCACATTCCGGCGGCCGTGTCGGGACGGACCCAGCTCGCCGTCGGCCTGCTCGGCGTGGCGATCGGGGTCTCGCTGTTCCTCGGACTGTCCGAGTCGTCGTCGCCTCTCCGCCTCGTTCCCGGTCTGATCATCGCGGGCGCGTTCACCGGAATCGTCAACGCAGCGTTGGGACGCGAATCCGTGGCCAGCGTCCCGCCCGGTCGCGCGGCCATGGGAAGCGGCGCCAACAACACCGCCCGCTACCTCGGATCCGCGATCGGGGTCACCGTGGTGTCCGTCGTGGTCCTCTCGGCCGGCACCGCACCGGGCGCTGCCTTCCATGGGTGGAATCAGGCTGTGGCGGTTGTCGTGGGCGTCACGGTCCTGGGAGCGCTCGTCGTGGCCGTCGCCCGTCCGCGGGCAGCGGCCTGACGAAGCCCGGCACCGTGCGGCCTCAGAACGAGGTTCGTACGGCCGCCTCGACGCACGCACACGCACTGGCCTCGGTCTGCTCGAACAACCACCTTCGAACCGTGCGCACTACGTATTCCCGGGTCATAAGTGCTGAGAATAGGCAGGTGCGGACGCAACCGACATGGTTCGACTCGGCGTGATCGGAACTGTCCGTGCATGCCCGGGGATGGCATCGAGGAGTTCACGCGTGTACTCCTGCTGCGGGTCGTCGAAGATCGCTGCGGTGGTGCCGAACTCGACGACGGAGCCCGACTGCATCACCGCCACGGTGTCGCTGATCAGCCGCACCACCGCGAGATCGTGAGAGATGAAGAGATAACTCAGGGACAGCTCCCGCTGGAGCTCGTCGAGGAGCGAGAGAATCTGCGCCTGCACCGACACGTCGAGCGCGGACACCGGCTCGTCCAGAACCACCAGGTCCGGACGCAGCGCCAACGCCCGCGCGATGGCCACTCGCTGACGCTGTCCACCGGACAGTTCGGCAGGGCGTCGCGCTAGATGGTCCGAGCTCAGAGCTACCTGGTCGATCAGCTCCCTCACTCTCGCAGCGCGCTCGGCCGGCGTCCCGATCCTGAACGCATCCAACGGCTCTCGCACGATGTCGCGGATACGCATCGACGGATTCAGCGACGCGTACGGATTCTGGTAGACGATCTGGATGCGCCGACGCAGCTCCCGCAGCCGAGCTCCGCGCAACGTTCCCACCTCGATACCGTCGAACGTGACCGATCCGGAGGTCGCCGTCTCGAGACCCGTCGCGATCCGAGCGACCGTCGATTTACCCGACCCCGATTCACCGACGATGGACAGGGTCCGACCGCGCTCGACGGTGAAGGAGACGTCGCGGACGGCGTCCAGGTGGACACCGCGGCCGATCCGGAACGTCTTGGACACGCCCGACACGGTGAGGACGGTCGACACTGGGACCGCGGAGTCCGGTCGCAGCGCCGTGTTCAGGGACGGCGCCGCAGCGAGAAGAGATCGCGTGTACGCGTGGCGCGGTGTCGACAGAATCTCCGCGGTGGGGCCCGTCTCGACGATCTCGCCGTCCTTCATGACGATGATGCGGTCGGCTCGGTCGGCCGCCACACCGAGATCGTGCGTGATCAACAGAACGCCGGCTCCGGTCTCGGCGATCCGCGCGTCGAGGTGGTCGAGAATGCGTCGCTGCACCGTGACGTCCAGCGCACTGGTGGGTTCGTCGGCGATGACCAACTCCGGTCGGCACGCGAGGGCGATTCCGATCAGCACTCGTTGACGCTGTCCTCCGGACAGGTCCTGCGGGTACTGACGCGCGCGTACCTCAGGGTTGTCGAGTCCGGCGTCCGCCAGGATCTGCACGGCATCGATGCGAGCCGAGCGACGACTGGCGAGACCGTGCACCCGCAGCACTTCGGCCACCTGCTCGCCGACGCGTTGAACAGGGTTCAGCGACGTCGTGGGATCCTGCGGAACCAGGCCGATGTGTCGGCCCCGCAACCGGTCGAGCGCCTTGTCCGACGCAGTGTCGATCCGCTCGCCGTCGAAGGACACCGATCCGCCGGTGATGTGTCCGGTGCCGGCGAGGAGACCGATGATCGCATGCGCGGTCGTCGACTTCCCCGACCCGGATTCTCCGACGATCGCGACCACCTCTCCGCGATCGACGGCGAAGGACACCCCGCGCACCGCCGCGGTGTCGCCGTATCCGACGGCGAGATCGCGGACCTCGAGAACGGCGCTCATCGACGTCCCTCCCTGTCCAGTGCGTGACCGACGCGGTGAGCCGAGAGCACCACCGCCACGATCACCAGACCGGGCAGCGTGGTCATCCACCACGCGGTGGCGAGGAAGTTACGGCCTTCCGAGATCAACGATCCCCATTCGGGCGTCGGGGGTACAGCTCCGAAACCGAGGAAGCTCAATGAGGACACCGCTAGTACTGCCATGCCGAATTCCACTGCAGCGAGCGCGATCACAGGGCCGTAGGAGTTGCGGAGTATGTGTCGACGGAATACGTCGAACCACCGCACGCCCGACGCGTATGCAGCTTCGACGTAGAGCGACCGCCGGACCCGGAGCACCTCGGACCGCATGACGCGGGCGAAGTTCGCCACCAGGGTCACCCCGACGGCGATGGCGACGTTGACGGTGCCGAAGCCCAGGGCGGTGACCAACGCCAGTGACAACAGCAGGGTGGGGATGGACAGCAGGACGTCGACGACGCGCATCAGCACCGCGTCCACGACACCGCCGACCGCACCCGCGAGAAGTCCCAGAAGGGACCCGGCGACCAGTGCGATCGCGACGGCGAGCAGTGTTGCCGTCAGGGACAGTCCGGACCCGTGGACGACGCGGGTGAACACGTCGCGACCGATGTTGTCGGTCCCGAACCAGTGGGCGGCACTGGGTGGTTGCAGCTTGTCGGCCGGCACGCCGGTCAATGGATCACCGCCCGCGAACAGCGACGGGAACACTGCAAATCCCCCCGCGAGGAGGAGCACGAGGATCGACAGCGCGAGGCCGGCGCGGCGCAGGACGGTCCGCACTCCGACACGTCGTCGGCTGTGCCCGTGTTCGGCGGACTCGGATGCTCGCTCCTCGAGCACGAGGTCACGCGTCAAGATGTCAGACATTCGCCTTCTCCTGCGTCGTCGACGGTGTGGTCGAGTGTGTGCGGTGATCGGCGACGATGCGCGGGTCGATCACCGGGTAGAGCAGGTCGACCAGGAGGTTGACGGCCACGAAGACCAGTGACGAGAGCACGACGATGCCCTGCACGACCGGAATGTCCTGAGCCATCACCGATGTCTGCGTCAACCGACCCACACCGGCGCGCGAGAACACTGTCTCCACCACGACGGACCCGGCGAGCAGCGTGCCGACGAGCACCCCCGCGATGGTGAACGCCGGGATCGACGACAACCGGAGAATGTGCCGGGACTGCACCCGTCGGCGCGGCACTCCTTTGGCCCGCGCGACATCGACGAACGGTTGACGCCATGTGGTGCTCATGCTGGTCGCCAACACCTGGGCGATCACCGCGCCGGTCGGCAGGGCCAGGGTGACCGCCGGGAGCACCAGGCTCGGGACACCCGCATCACCGAACGCCGGGAACCACCGGAGTCGGAACGAGAAGAGCTGCAGCAGGAGCAGTCCCACCCAGAACGTCGGAACGGCGACTCCGAGCGGCGGCAGCGAGAGCAAGGCGGTCCGCAACCACGAGACCTGCGTGTAGGTCGCAAGGTAGGCGACCGTGCTTCCGAACAGCACCGCCAGGACCAATGCCGTTCCCGCCAACGCCAGAGTGCTGGGCAGGGCGTCGAGAATCGCCGTGGTCACGCTCTGCCCAGTGGAAATTGAGTATCCGAAGTCACCGCGGACGGCAGCACCGAGCGAGTGCAGGTACTGCGTCCAGACAGACTGGTCGAGGCCGTAGCGCGCCTGCAGCTCGGCCACTGCTGACGCGTCCACCGGAGTCCCCGATCCGGCCGAGTCGACGGCCAGACTCACCGGGTCCGACGGCAGCAGGAACAGCACCACGAACGAGATCGTGAACGCCGCCCACAACACCAGTAGTGCTTGCCCGACACGCTGTGCGAGGTAACGGAGCACGACTACCGCCCACTCAACCAGGTGTCGAAGAACTGGAGCCTGGCCGAGGCCTCGAACTTCAGGTCCTGCACGGCCGACGATGCGCCGATCGCCTGGGACAGCTCGATCGTCGGGATCCACAGGCCGTTGTCCAGCACCTGTTGCTGTGCCTGCGCGACGAGGGCGTTGCGCTCCGCCGTGTCCGTCGCCGACAGTTCGTCCGTCAGCAGAGTGTCCAGCGCCGGGATGGGGCCGCGTGCGTTGAGGTTTCGTCCATCGACCGCGAACGTGGCGCGAAGGATGTCTCCGTCGGCGCGTGTGCTGTTGTAGTAGGTGGAGTCGTAGTCCTTGGTGCCCTGGCGCGCTGTCGCCTCCTGGTTCGACACCAGCTCGAGCTGCAGGTCGATTCCCACCGTGCGTAGCTGCTGCTGGGTGAGCTCGAGAATCGCCTGATTCCCCGCGAAGACAGGCGAGAACATCACCGAGAAGCTGAGCTTCTGCCCGTCCTTTTCGCGGATGCCGTCCGCACCGGGCACCCACCCGGCCTCGTCCAGGATCGACTGGGCCTTCGCAGCATCGTGGGTGACCTCTGGGAGTGCCACATAGCCCGGCGTCGTGCCGGCCAACGTGCTTGTCGCGGGCTTGAAATCGGGTCCGAGCACCGTGTCGACGAGTTCCTGCCGGTCGATCGCGGGCACCAGTGCGGCGCGCACAGCCGGGTCCTGCAGCACACCGCGCGAAACATTGGGCTGGAAGCCGAACGGCATACCGGGATTGGACGTCGTCAGGACCCGGCCTCCCGTCGCCTCGATCTGCGGGGCATCCTGCGGCAGAGCATCACTGACGGCATCGAGCTGGTCCGACGACAGGCTTCCGGTACGGACCCCCGATTCGGGAACGATGGTGAACTCGATCGAGTCGAGGTAGGCCTCGCCGTCGTGCCCGAAGACGTCGGATCCCCACGCGTATCCGGTGCGCTTGGCCAGAGTGACCGAACGGTCCTGCTGGTAGTCGGCGTACGTGAACGGGCCCGACCCGACATTCGTGCCGAGGCACCGGGCCTCCGCCGACTCCGCGGTCGTCACCGGAGCCTGGATACCGAGTTGCGCTGTCGAACTCGCCTGGAGGAACTGCGTATTGGGGGCAGCGAAGTCGACCCGCGCTGTGAGCGGGTCCACCACGGTGGTCCCCTGGTATCCGGTCAGGTAACTCCCGGCGAGTGGCGCTTTCGCCGCACCGACCGTGGTGACGATGGAGTCGAAGGTGCCCTTGACCGCGGCCGCGTCCACCGGTGTGCCGTCACTGAAGGTGGCTCCGTCCTTCAGGTGGAAGGTGAAGGACTTCGCATCCGGACTCACCTCCCACCTGTCGGCGAGCCAGGGTTCGATCTCTCCGCTGTCGGGATCCTGATCGGTCAGTGAGTCGACCACTTGGCGCACCACGTAGATGGTCTGATTCGTGCCGGCCTGGGCCGGGTCCGAGCAGGTGGGTGCGCCCGAGAGTCCGTACCGCAGTGTGCCTCCCGGCTGCGCCGGACCGGCGTCGGCGGAGGATGTCGTCGCGTTGCCGGCGCAGCCGGCCAGCAGTGACGTTGCCGCGGCGAGTGAGCCGAGGCCGAGTAGGACGGAACGAGTGGACACGGGGGTGTCTCCGATTCTTCGACGATGGTGTGTGGTGACGGGTGCGGCGCGGGCTAGGCCGCGATAGCTTTCTCGAAGGGGTGGATTCCGACGGACTCGGACGGCAAGCCCTGGTCGTAGAGCGGCCGATAGCCGGCGGCGAGATAGAGCGCGACCGCTTCCGGCTGATTCCATCCGGTGGTCAGGTAGATCCGTCGGTAGCCCCGGTCGCGTGCACTGCGTTCGAGTTCCGAGACCACCAGACGCCCGAACCCCTTACCGCGATAAGCCCTGGCCGTCCAGATACGTTTCAATTCCGCCGTGCGGCAATCGAATCGTCGGTACGCGCCGCCGGCGATCGGCACTCCACCCAGGACAGCGACGATCAACGCACCGTGCGGGGCCGCGAACTCGTTGCCCGGGTACGACTCGAGTTCCTCACGCAGTTCGTCCGGACTACGTCCGTACCGTGACGCGTACTCGCGCGCGAGGTCCTGCAGGAGTGGCGCGGCCAGGGGGTCGTCCTGCGTGATGCTCATGAACTGGATCCCGGAGTCGCCGACGCCGGCGTCGACGGTCACTGCCGCGGAAGTCCGGGCGGGTTGATCTCCGAGGACTGCACGGCTTCGCTCTGCAGACCCCAGCGATCGAGAACCTTCTGGTAGCTGCCGTCCTCGATCGCGTGGTCGATGGCGTCGTGCACGGCCTGGATGAGCCCGTTGTCCTTCTTCGTCAGCACAGCGATCTCACCCTGCAGTGCATCACCTGCACCGGACAGGGTGCCCACCACTTCCGTCTCTCCACCCGTCGCGGCGTGGTAGATCGCGGACGGGTTGGGACCGAGGTAGCCGTCGATACGCCCCGAACCCAAGGCGAGGTAGTAGTCCGATGTCTGCTGGTAGTAGGCGATCTCGGCAGGAGCGAGACCCTCCGCCACGTTCTGCGCGTTCCAGTCCACCAGGAGCTGCTCCTGGTTCGTTCCGGAACCGACACCGATCTTCTTGCCGGCGATGTCCTGCCGCTTCGACACCGTCCATCCGCTGTCCTTCTTCGCCTCGAACGCGATGTTGTCCAGTCGGTAGGTGGCGAAGTCGTACTTGTCCTTCCGCTCCTCGGTCACCGTCACGTTGGAGATGAACACGTCGTTCTCGCCCGAATCGACCTTGACGAAGTTCTGCGACCAGTCGGCGACCTCGATCTGCGGTGTGAGACCGAGGATGTCGGCGATCAGATACGAGAAGTCGACCTCGGAGCCGACGGTCGTGGTGTCGTCGGTGGCGTAGAAGCGCAGCGGCGGCGCCGTGCCGCTCGCGCCGGTGACGACGAGGGTGCCGCGGTCGCGGATGGCCTGCGGGACCTCGGCCGCGATCTCGTCGACCTTCTCCGCGCGGACTCGTCCCGACTGCTCGGGAGTCAGGTCGAAGACCTGACCTTCGGTCGTGACGACCTCGGACTCGGCGGTCGGCTCACTGCACGCCGTCGCGGTCAGGGTGACCGCGGCGACTGCGGCGGTGAGCAGGGCGACGGTTCTTCGTGGTGCGGACATGACTGTTCCTTGTGGGTGAGAAGTACACGGCGAGTGGGGGTGTCAGAGAACGTGTGCGAGGAACGCCTTGGTGCGTTCCTGTGTCGGTGAATCGAGGAGTTCCGCGGGAGTGCCCTGCTCGACGATCACGCCGCCGTCCATGAAGACCACCGTGTCGGCGATCTCCCGAGCGAACGCGACTTCGTGCGTGACGATGACGAGCGTCGCCCCGTCCCTCGCGAGGTCCCGGATGACTTCGAGAACCTCTCCCACCAGTTCGGGATCCAGCGCCGAGGTGGGCTCGTCGAACAGGATCACCTTCGGTCGCAGAGCCAGCGCCCGAGCGATGGCGACGCGTTGCTGTTGACCACCGGACAGGCGACGGGGGTAGTCGTGGGCCTTGGCTCCGACACCGACACGCTCGAGCAGCGCGAGTGCCTCGGTCTCGACCTCGGAACGCGGGCGCTTCTGCGCCGACACCGGCGCCTCGACGACGTTCTCCAGCACGGTCAGGTGCGGGAAGAGGTTGAAGTTCTGGAAGACGAACCCGATCCTCGATCGCTGTCGAAGAATTTCCCGGCCGCTGAGTTCGTGGAGCTTGGCGCCTCTGCGGCGATATCCGACCAGGTCACCGTCGACGCGAACCGTTCCTCGATCGACCTTCTCGAGGTGGTTGAGCACCCGCAGGAGTGTCGATTTCCCGGACCCGGACGGGCCGATGATCGCGGTGACCTCACCCGGACGAACGACGAGGTCCACGCCGTCGAGAACCTTCAGCGCACCGAAGGACTTGTGCACACCTCGCACCTCGACCGCATAGGTGGAGTCGTCGACGGAGTGCGTCATCGTGTTGCTCCTCTCGGGGCGAAGGTGATGTCGGAGAATCGCTTCCGAATCTGCTGCAGTGGCGTCAGCGGGACGGTGCGTACCGCACCCTTCGCGTAGTGGCGCTCCACGTAGAACTGCACGATCGACAGAACCGAGGTGAGGATGATGTACCAGACTGTCGCCACCATCAGCAGCGGAACGACTCGGCCGCTGCGGCCGTAGATGACCTGCACTTGATAGAACAGCTCGGCGATCGCCATGACCGACACGATGGACGTGCCTTTGAACAGGCTGATGACTTCGTTCGCCGCATTCGGCAGGATCCCCCGCATCGCCTGCGGGAGAACGATCGTGAAGAATTCACGCCGCTTCGGGATACCGAGCGCCGCAGCTGCTTCCAGCTGACCCTGGTCGACCGAGATGATGCCGGCACGGACGATCTCGGCGGAGTACGCCGCCTGGTGCAGAGCCAGACCGATGATGGCCGCCGTGGAGCCGCTGATCACGTTGTTGACGTCGAACCGGAAGAAGCTGGGACCGAACGGTATTCCGAGCGACAGCGTCTGATAGAGGTACGCGATGTTGAACCAGAACAGCAGCTGGACGATGAGCGGGATGGATCGGAAGGCCCAGATGTAGAACCAGGCGATCACCTGGAGAACCGGATTGGACGACAGTCGCGCCACAGCCAGCGCGATACCGATCGCGAAACCGATCAACGTTCCCCAGAACGTCAATTGGATGGTCAGCCAGAGTGCCGACATGACCGATGCGGCCGTGAAGTACTGGGCGAAGGTCCCCCAGTCCCATCCGGCGTTCGTGGCCAGCCCGTGCCCGAACTGGGCCACCACCACCAGCGTGGCGACGGCGATGATCCACCGCCAGGGATGCCAGGTCCGCGCGACGACGAGGTCCTCGTCACGGACGTCCTCCTCCGCGGCGGCCGCGGAGGGACGTGCGTCGAGTTGCGTCACCGGACGAACCGGGAAAAAGGGTCAGGGGTCGAGACGGCAGGGCACATCGGGAGGCCTTTCGAGGCGGGAGGTGAGGGGCGCGAGTCAGAAGCAGCGCGTACAGACGCAGGTGCTCACTCGGCACAGGTCGACGTGCAGGCGTCGCCGCAGATCGTGGTTCATCGGTGCTCCTCCATCGGTCCTGGCGGTAGCACCCACACCCTCGACAGGAGAGGGGGGTTGCTGCGACGTCGACGAGCCAGGTCTCTCGGTCGCTCCTGATGGTGAGCAGAAATCTAGACCTGGAACATCGAGACGTCAAATCGCGCAACAGATTTCGCGTCGATCTATTGGGATCACGGTGATTCTGACGCGTGACAATGCGGTCGCCGTCCTGTTCCGACGACGAGACCGGTGCCGGGTGCAGCGCCTGTTCGCGCTCGAACGCCCCGGTCAGGCCCGTGAATCGGTACCCTCATCGGAACAGTTGGACTTCCCGCCGGTGGGTCAGGAACCGAGGTACTCGTGTGAGACGACACAGCGATGTCAGTCGTCGCAGTCGGTTCACGTCAGCGTCTCGACACCTGCCCGCCGTGTCGACCTCGCGACGATTCCAGGATCGTCGATCACTGGCGATGGCCACCACCGTGACCATGTCCGCACTCCTGCTCGCAGCCGGATGGGGCATTCCCGGCTTGTTCCATCCCGGTCTCGTTCCCGTGGTGGCCACGGCGCTCGCCATCGTTCTTGCCGTCGTCGTGGTCGGCATCGTGGTCCGGACCGGACGATTGACCGAACGACAATTCGTGACCACGGGTGCGATGGCGGTGGTCGGCACCGCAGTGGCGGCGGTCGGTATCGCGGACCCGGCCGACACGTTGACAGTCAGTGCGCTGTTGACGATCGTGCCGGTGTTGGCGGCCTCGGCGTCGCCGCCGCGGACGGCTACCGCCTTCACCACCGTCGCGGCCGGCCTCGGGACCGCCCTGTGTCTGGACTCCGCGTCCAGCCCCGAAGCGGACGCCGTCGCCGCCGGAGCCTCGCTCACCATCGTCGTCGTGCCGGTTCTGCTGGTCTGGGGCCTGCGCATGTCGATGGCGGACGTGAGCCGCCGGTACGACGTGCTGGCGCGAACGGACGTCTTGACGGGGCTCCTCAACAGGCGAGGTGTTCTGCCGCTCCTCGACGGGATGCTCCGCACGGCGGTAGGCCTGGACGCGACGATCACCGCCTCGGTCATCGACATCGACAACTTCAAAGCCGTGAACGACACGCACGGACACACGTACGGCGACCGGACCTTGGAGTCGGTCGCCCGAACGATCGTGTCCGCGGTGCCTCGCGGCGCTGTCGTCGCGCGACTCGGCGGAGAGGAATTCCTCGTCGTCGCCCACCACGCTCCCGGAGCCGACGTCGCACTGTCGGTACTGCGGTCCGTCCGCGCCGAATGCGCGGTCACGGTCAGCATCGGAACATCGCGAGCGCACCCGTCGACCCTCGACCGGACCGACGACGTCATCGACGTCGACGCTGCGCTCGATGCGATGATCGCCCGCGCCGACGAGGCGATGTACGCCGCGAAACACGGCGGCCGCGATCGCATCGCCATCGGTCACGACACCGTGTTCCATCGGCGGGCTCACTCCGACACCCTCGACGCGTCGGCCGCCGTCGCCGCTACCCTGGTCGAACTGCACCGTCGTGGGGCACCGGCCGACAGTTCCGCTCCCGCTCTGGCGGCACTCTCGGAACGACTCGACGAGGTCATCGCCGCCGCGTCGTCCAACGACGCGGTGCGGTACGTGACCGCACTGTCCACGGTCGCGTCGCTGGACCAGTGCACAGGAATAGTGATGGAACAGCTCGGTGTGGACCGTGACGACGCGGTACGGGTACTCGTACAGCGCTCGCGTGCCGACGGAGTATCGCTCGCACGGCTCTGCGACACCGTGATGTCCTCCTCGCTCACGCCCTCCTGATTGCGTCTCGGCGCCCACGGGTAGCCGGACGGCGGGATCGACACGCGATCCCCAGAGCGGAGGCACTTCGTCCATGGCTTCACCACGTCCGGGCACGGCGCTCGTCATCGGCGCGACCGGCATCTCGGGGCAGACCATCTGCCGCCAACTCGTCGACGACGGGTGGACCACCTACGGGCTGTCTCGCAAGACCTCGCTTCCAGTGGAGGGGGTGCTACCGGTGACCGCGGATCTGATGGACTCCGGCGGTCTCCGCGAGGCTCTGCGAGGAACCGCACCCGATGTCGTCTTCTTCACCGCGTGGATGAAGCAGGACACCGAGGCCGAGAACATCGAGGTGAACACAGCGACCTTGCGCAACACCGTCGACGCACTGGCGGATGAGAACTCGGTTCGCCACGTCGCTCTGATGACGGGACTCAAGCACTACCTGGGGCCGTTCGATGCGTACGGCGACGCCGTGACCGCCGAAACGCCGTTCCACGAGTCCGAGGAGCGACTCGACACCCCGAACTTCTACTACGCGCAGGAGGACGAGTTGTTCGCCGGGGCGGAGCGACTCGGCTACACCTGGAGCGTGCATCGAGCGCACACGATCTTCGGCTTCGCGGTGGGCAATGCGATGAACATGGCGCTGACGTTGTCCGTGTACGCGACCATCTGCAAGGAGACCGGGGCGCCGTTCGTCTTCCCCGGCTCGCAGACCCAGTGGGACGGCCTGACAGACGTCACGGACGCCGGGTTGTTGGCCGAACAGATGATCTGGGCATCGACCGCGGAGAACGGCGCGAACGAAGCGTTCAACATTGCCAACGGCGACGTTTTCCGGTGGCGTTGGTTATGGCCGCGCATCGCGGCGCATTTCGGGGTGGAGCCGGTCGGCTTCGATTCCGAGCCGCGACCGCTCGAACCGCGGATGTCCGATGCACCTGCCGTGTGGCGGCGTATCGCGGAGAAATACGACCTGGTCGAATCGGACGTCACTCGCTTGGCGTCCTGGTGGCACACCGATGCGGACCTCGGGCGCGACATGGAATGCCTGACGGACATGACGAAGAGTCGACAAGCCGGCTTCCTCGGCTTCCGTTCCACGACAGACAGTTTCGCGGATCAACTTGCGCGATACCGGGATGCGGGCATCATCCCGCGGTAGGCACGTCACACGACGATCCGACGGTGAGACCGTTCGGATCGTCGTGTTCCGACATCGTGCTCTTACGAGCCGACGTTCAACGTCTTCAGGATGTTCAGGAAATCCGTGATGGGCAACAGGTCTCCGAACGAGAAGTTGAGAAAGCTGAGGCCGTTGAGAATGCTGAACATGGAGTCTCCTGAATCGAATGGTGTGCGCGATGTCCTCGTGCTGAAGAAATAATGGTCAATCGCGACGTTCGACACTGAAGAACGGCATGGTGACAAATCACCGACTTGGCCGCCGTCACATCGGACGGCGCCTCGCGGTGTGACAGCGAACCTGTCCCCGACGGTGCGGCTGGACAGACAGGTTCAGGGGGCGGTGATGCGGTCCGCGACCAGCCGGCCCACCGCGTCCGTCGACGCCGTTCCGCCCATGTCCGCCGTCAGCGCATCCCCACCGCTCGCCAGCACATCCTCGATGGCTCTCACCACGGCGGCCGCGGCCTCCTGCTCCCCGAGGTGGTCGAGCATCATGGCGCCGCTCCAGATCTGACCGATCGGATTGGCGACGTTCTTCCCTGCGATCGCGGGTGCGGAACCGTGCACCGGTTCGAACAGACTCGGGAACTTGCGCTCCGGGTTGATGTTGCCGCTCGGTGCGATCCCGATGGTCCCGGCGATCGCGGGTCCGAGGTCCGACAGGATGTCCCCGAACAGGTTGCTGGCCACGACCACGTCGAACCAGTCCGGATGCAGAACGAAGTTGGCGGTGAGTATGTCGATGTGGAAACTGTCGACGTCGATCGACGGATAGTTCGCGGCCATCGCCGCCACGCGCTCGTCCCAGTACGGCATCGAGATGGATATTCCGTTGCTCTTGGTGGCCGAGGTCAGACGCCGCCGCGGTCGCGTCTGCGCCAACTCGAAGGCGTACCGCAGGATGCGGTCGACGCCGATGCGCGACATGACCGTTTCCTGGATGACGGTCTCCCTCTCCGTTCCCTCGAACATGCGCCCGCCGAGGTCGGTGTACTCCCCCTCCGTGTTCTCACGGACGACGTAGAAGTCGATGTCGCCGACTTCCCGTCCCGCGAGGGGACTCGTGACGCCCGGCATCAACCGGATCGGGCGGAGGTTGACGTACTGGTCGAAGTGACGACGGAACTGCAACAGCGAGCCCCACAGCGAGATGTGGTCGGGAACCACGTCGGGCCACCCGACCGCACCGAAGAAGATGGCGTCGAACGTCTTCAGATCGTCGAACCACCCGTCCGGCAGCATCTTTCCGTGCCGGGTGTAGAACTCGGCGCTGGCGTAGTCGAAATGTTCGTACTCGATCCCGAAACCGAAGGCCGACGCCGCCGCGTCGAGAACGGCGATACCAGCAGGCACCACCTCCTTACCGATGCCGTCGCCGGGAATGACCGCGATTCTGTGGGGTGCCATGCCTCACGACCCTAGGCGCCGTCCCATACCGTTTGTGCCCGGACATGACGGGTAGGCCGAATCCATGACTACCGACGACACCGGGAGCGCCCACCCCGCCCCGCCCATTCCCGACTACGACCATCTGACGGTGGGCGACCTCACTCACCGCGTTCGGACCCTCACCGTCGATCAGATGCAGGATCTGATCGCCTACGAGCGGGCGACCGCCCACCGTGCACACGTCCTCCAGATCCTCACCACGCGGCTGGACGATCTCCAGGACGGTGCGCAGCCGTCCGGCGGCGATCCGACATCGGTGCCGGAGGTGCACGACACTCCCCATGGTTCGTCCGTCGGGCCGGAACACTCGCCTTCCGACCACACACCGCTGCGCCACGGCGTCGCCTATCAGACACCTGCACGGGGAAAGCCCTGACAGTGTCCTGACTCACTCCGACGTGCGGTTTGCGGTCCCTCCGGACGGGCATCCAGGGCCGTTCGCACGGGTCGGGGTGACCAGGAGGACTGTCTTGTCGAGGAACGCCGCGACACACCGCGGGAGTGACCGATCCGGAGGTATCCGGTGGGGCCGCTTCACGGTGCTCTGCACGCTCGGCGCGGTCGGAATGGGCGTCATCGGTGGCGGGATCGCCAGCGGTCAGCTGCCGATGAACTTCGCCGTATCCGGTCAGAGCTTCATCGGAACGTTCGGCGCTGTCGACGGCGACGGGATCACCGTGTATCCGCGGGCGGTCGACACCGCCGCGGGCTCACGGCCGAGTATCGCCGTCAAGGTCGACAGCGCCCGACTGTCCGACGTGTGTCTGTCGACAGTGGCCCGAGGGCTCCCCCTCATCGGTGACGTCACGATGTTCGCCCGTGTGCCAGGTACCGGGCTGACCGCGGAAACCCTCGTCGTCGACGTCGCGTCGGTGAACGGCTCCGTCGACGTGAACGACGTCCGGCTCGGTGTCGACGCGTCCGCGACAGGGGAAGTACAGGGCAGCGCGACCGCCGCCGCCATGGTCGGCGCTTCGCACGCCTCCGCCACGTCGTCGGAGATCATCGCCCTCACGGCGACGCACGCATCCCTCACGAACCTGAGTGTGTCCGCCGAGGCCGGTGACCACTCGTGTTGAGACGCGGTCGCGGGTGGAGATCTCGACGGCCGTTCTGGGGCGGTGTGCTGATCTGCTCGTCTGCTGCGTTCCTCCTCCTACCGGCGTTCACCAGCCTCCGGATCGGTGACCTGCTGATCACCATCACCTCGATCGCGGGGTGTCCACCCTGCTTCTCGGTGCACTGATGGCGGTGTGCGGTGCGGCCGTCATCGCCCGGCCGGACACGCGAATCCCGGCCGGGGTGAGCGCGATGATTCTCGCGCTCGTCGCGCTCCCCGCAGCGAATTTCGGGGGCTTCGTCCTCGGAACCCTCCTCGGGGTCGTCGGCGCCGCATCCGTGCTGGCCTGGAGCCGACGTCCCTCACCCGACAGTCACGGTCCGTCCGCCGTCGTTCATGGAGACGACGAGAGCGTCGGCCACCAGGCCCGCACGTAGGCCGTCGTTCGCATCCGCCAACGTCGCCACACGGCCCTCGTCGATCGAGTCCACCCACTCCTGCAGCTGAAGGCGGTATGCCTCCGCGTACCTCGGAATCCAGTCGGCGGGGTACGCGCGCGAGCGACGTCGGTCGCTGTCGGTGACGGTGTGGGCGGGCAGGGCCAACGCGGATGTGCCGGTCTCCCCCACGATCTCGCATCGGGTGTCGTACCCGTACCGCGCGTTGAGGAAGATCTCGACGGTGACGAGGACGTTCGACTCCGTGCGCAGCAACATGATCTGCGGGTCCTGCCGGGTGCCGGAGAACTGAGAGGTACGCCCGGCATGCCAGCTCACCTCCGAGATCGGCGACGACAACAGCCAGGGCATGATGTCGAGTTCGTGGATCGCAGAATTGGTGATGGTCGATGCCGACGTTCCACCCGGGTATGCCTCGACGTTCCTGCTGATGCAGTGTGCGACCAGGGCATCACCGATGTCTCCGGACGTCACCGCCTGCTTCAATTCGACGTAGGCCGGGTCGAACCGTCGCATGAAGCCCACCGTGATGAGAGTCCGATCCCCCTGCGCCGCAATGATGTCGCGGCATTCCGCGGCGGTTGGAGCCAGCGGCTTCTCGCACAGGACCGGCTTGCCCGCAGCCAACGCCAGGTGGACCAGCTCGGCATGCGTCGAATCATGGGAGGCGATGATGACGGCGTCGACGGCGTCGTTCTCGATCACCGCTCGCCCGTCCTCGAGCACCGCCGCGTCCCGGAGTGTCGACGCGACCGACGCGGCACGCGCGCCGTCGTAGTCCGCGACCGCGGACACGGTGGCCCCCGAGACCGACCTGTCGATGTTGGTGGCGTGGTCCGCTCCCATGACGCCGACTCCGATGATTCCTACCCGCACAGTCATGCGGAGCAGTATTACATCCTAATGTCCTGACAAATGCGGTTTTGTCTGATTGAGTTCTCGCCATGACGTCCACCTACTCCCTGCCGCAGTCGCGAGTGCCCGACCCCCGGGATGCTCCGACACTGCGGTGGGCGATCCTCGGCCCGGGCTGGATAGCGACGCGATTCGTGGAGTCGTTGCATCGGAACACCTCTCAGCAGGTGGTTGCGGTGGGATCGAGAACAGCGGCGCGCGCCGAGCAGTTCGCGCTCGCGCACGGCATCGAGCGCGCGCACGGCACGTACGACGCGGTGTTCACCGACGACGCCGTCGACATCGTCTATGTCGCGACGCCTCATACCGAACATCGGGCCCACGCCCTCGCCGCCATTGCCGCCGGCAAGCACGTACTGGTCGAGAAGCCGCTGGCAGTCGACGCGGCGGGAGCGGCGGAGATCGCCGACGCTGCGGGAGCGGCCGGCGTCTTCGCGGGAGAGGCGATGTGGACCAGGTTCCTACCCAAGTTCGACGTGATCGAGCAGGTTCTCTCCAGCGGAGTGCTGGGCCCGATCCACACCGTCCTTGCGGACCACGGCGAGTTCTTCACGCGAGACCATCGCATCTACGACCCGACGTTGGCCGGTGGCCCCCTGCTGGATCTGGGCACCTACGTCGCCTCGTTCGCATACTCGGTCCTGGGTCGACCCGACACGGTGTACGCGACGCGCCGGCCCGCGACCGAGGACATCGACGGCCAGATCTCCGCCGTCCTGTCGGGACCGGACGGCCACGCTGTTCTCAACACGACGATCCTGACCGACACACCCACCACCGCCACCGTGTGCGGGCGTGACGGCACCCTCACGATCCCCGGCCCGTTCTTCATGCCCGGCTCTTTCGCCGTCACGATGCGCGGCGGTGGCACCGTCGAGTACGACGAGCAGCCGGGTCTGCAGGTGGACGGCCTTCACTACGCCGCCGTCGACGCCGCGCGCACGATCGATGCCGGACGTCGCGAGTCGTCGATCCACCCCTTGTCCGACGCAGTGGCAACCCTGGACATCATCGACCGGATACGAGCGTCGATCTCCGCCTAGTTCGTGTGCGTCGGTGCATGCGCCGTCAGGAGGTCGTCGACACCAGATCCGCATAGACGACGACGTTGTCGTCGTAACTCGACGCCGCACTGTCGAACTCGCCGCCGCACGTGATCAAGCGGATGCCCGGACGGTCGATGTCGCCGTACACGGCCTCGGTCGGAAACTCCGACTTCGGGTACTGCTCGACGTCGGTCACGCGGAACGTGGACGCCGATCCGTCGCTCCGCGTCACCGTGACCACGTCGTCGTCCTCGAGGTCACCGAGCCGGGAGAAGACCCCGGGTGCACCGTCCCAATCGACGTGCCCCGCAACGACTGCGGGTCCGAGTTCCCCCGGGACGGGTGAACCGGTGAACCACCCGGCCGGAAAGCCGCCAGGCGGCACCTGCATGGTGCCGTCCGCCTGCAGACCCAGACCCATCAGGTCGGACGAGACATCGATCGCCGGAACATCGATACGCGTCGGCACCAGTGCGGTCGACGACGAGTCGCTCACTCCCGTGTCGACCGACGTCGCCTCTGCGTTTTGTTGCGCCGCAACACTACTGGTGTCGGCGCTCACCGGTTCCTCGGCGGTGGAACATCCCACCACCGAGGCCGCTACCAGCGCTACCGCCAGGACGGTGCTGCGTGCCCGCGACAATCGATGCGTCACATCAGCGCCGACGACGGGTGACGACCGTTGCCACGCCGACGAGGGCGGCCGCGACGATCCCGACCGGAACTGTCGAGGAGACGCCTGCACTGTGGACGGTGCTGCCGTCACCGGTATCGACGGATCCTCTCGGTACCTGCGTGATCTGGCTCCCCGGCGAGTAGGTGCCGGGTGCGTCGGGACCCGTAGGAACGCCGGGCATGGTCGGGGTGCCGGGTGTGTTCGGCATTCCCGGCGTGTTCGGGGTGCCGGGTGTATTAGGCATCCCCGGTGTGTTCGGAGTGCCCGGCGTGTTCGGAGTGCCCGGTCCGACGGGTGTGTTCGGAACGGTCGCACCCGGCGGAACCACCGGTCCACCAGGCGTGTTCGGCGCGGGCGATGTCGGCGGACCACCCGGCAGACCCGGAATGGTGATCACCGGCGGGAGGCCCGGAATGGGCGGCAGACCGGGGATGGACGGCACGGTGATCACGACCGGCGGAACGACCACAGGCGGAACGACGACCGGCGGAACCACAACTGGGCTGTCCTCCGTCGTGGTGGTCGGTGTGCACCCTCCGCGATCGATGACGTTGTTGTCCAACGTGACGGCACCGGTGCTCGCGAGCATCCGCCCGGACACTCGCGCTCCGTTGTTCAAGGTGATGGATTCCTGCGCCATGACGGTGCCGACGAAGCTCGTCGACGTACCCAGAGTGGCGGAGCTGCCGACCTGCCAGAAGACGTTGCACGGGTTCACACCGATGAGCGCGACCCTGCTGCTGGAGGCGGTGATGAGAGTGGACGGCGTCTGGAACACGAACACCGCGGCAGGATCTTCCTTCGCATCGAGCGTGACAGTACCCGTCACGTTCATCGGGCCACCCGAGTTGTAGACACCGGGAAGCAAGGTCCGCCCGCCCAGTTCGGCACCGACCTGCTCGGTCACGGCCTCGCCCGCGGCTTGATTGTAGGCCGTGGTGAGATCGATCTTCGCCTGCAGCGCAACGGGTCCCGCGCGAACGATCTCTCCGTTCTGAACGAGACCCGGCGGGAACCCGTCGACAGCCGTTCCCGGACTGACGCCGACGCTGCCCGAGATGACGGACGGGTTCGTGTTGGTCACCGTGCTTCCCGCCAGGATCGCGAACGGATCGGCGGTACCGAGACCTATCGGCGTCGCGGCTCCGGCTGTCGCAGTTCCGACCATCATCACCGCGGCTGTCATGGCGGCGACCGTGCCGACCATGGGCACGAGTGACCGGCGTACCGAAGAGCAGGATGTCGAGCGAGGGTGCGTGGGGTACATGTGCGTCCTAAGGAATGAGCGAAACGTGCGGACCGGGTAGGTCCGTGACACGTGAGAACACATGGCCTGTCCCCGACGACGCAGGCGATGTGGTGAGAGATGACGCGAGGCCGACTCCGTCGAATGCGACGGAGACTTACGGCATAAACGAAGTAGAACAGAGGTCGTACGACAATGTCAACGACATCACGGAAATGCATTTATTCGAATGATCAGCCGGGCAAAATTGCACGAACAGCCTGCTAGCAAGCGTTTACCGCCCACTTTCCGACGTTGTCGTGGTGGCTCACCGATGATAACGGTGGAATAACTTGATTACCGGGCCGGTCGTCCGTCGACTCCCCTGCTCGGCCGCTCGATTCACCGCAGACGCGAGGACAATGCGTGGGCGGCACGCAGAAGATGCTCACCGAGGAGGGGCCGACGGGTGTCGTCGAAGCGCGTTCCCACCCCGGTGAGACTCAGTGCCCACGCCGGCGAGTCCCGTCGGTCGAAGACGGCGGCGCCCATTCCCCAACTGCCCTCGACGAGCAGTCCCGGATTGACCGAGTAGCCCAGGGTCAGGACCTCGTCGACTCGTTCGGCGATCCGCTCGGGCGCGTGGTGATCACCGAGGGCGCCCAGGTCCGCTCGGGCCAGGTAGCGCTCACGTTCCGCTTCCGGAAGGTGCGCGAGGATGACCAGGCCGGCCGACGCGATTCCCAGCGGCATACGCAAACCGATGTGCAGCACATGGGATCGGAGCGGGAAGCTTCCCTCCTCGGCGGCGATACAGACGGTTTCGTCTCCCCGACGCGCGGACAGGAACGCGCTCTCTCCGGTGGCCCGAGCCAGCTCCCGCATGATGTCGCGCGCACTCGACGTGATGTCGTATCGCTCGGCCGCGAGAGCCCCCAGCAGATACATCTCGGGGCCCAGCGACCAGCGCCCGGATTCGTGCCTGTCCAGAATCCCTTCGGTGGCGAGCGCGACCAGCATCCGGTGGGCAGTGGGGCGGGCCAGGCCGGCGCTGCGTGCAATGTCCGAGGTGGACGCCCCGTCCGGCTCGTGGTCACCCACCGCGCGCATCACTGCTGCTGCGCGCCCGATCACCGACGGTCCAGCGTCAATCATGCAATCAGAGTACCTAAAGGTGTCCACTGAGTGAACGCATGAGCCACGCGGCAGTCGGCCGGTGAGCAGATGGACCGAATCGGATGCGGTCGGCTCCCGACGTCTGATCGAATCGTCGGCATACGAGCACCACCGACACAGGAGGAGACACGTGGCTACCGACGTCCTGTCCACCCCGGCCGACGCGGTCCGCGGCGTCCCCGACGGCGCCAGCATCGCCGTCGGGGGCTTCGGACTCTGCGGCATACCCGACGCACTCATCGACGCGCTCGCCGCGACCGATGTCACGGACCTCGAGGTGTTCTCGAACAACTGCGGTGTCGACGGCCACGGCCTCGGCATTCTCCTGGCCGCGCACCGCATCCGACGAGTCACCGCGTCGTACGTCGGCGAGAACAAGGAGTTCGCGCGCCAGTATCTGTCCGGCGAGCTCGAAGTGGAGCTCACCCCTCAGGGCACCCTCGCGGAGCGACTGCGGGCGGGCGGCGCCGGCATTCCCGCGTTCTTCACCCCCGCCGGAGTGGGCAGCCCAATCGCGGACGGCGGATTGCCGTGGCGATATGCCGCCGACGGCTCGATCAGCCTCGCGTCGCCGCCCAAGGAGACCCGGGTGTTCGGTGCGAAGCGCTACGTGATGGAGGAGTCGATCACCGCCGACTACGCCCTGGTCCACGCGCACATCGGTGACACCGACGGGAACCTCGTCTTCGACAAGGCCGCCATGAATTTCAACCCGCTCGCCGCGATGGCAGGGCGCATCACCATCGCGCAGGTCGAGAAGTTGGTCGAACCGGGAGAGATCGATCCGGCCCACGTGCACCTACCCGGCGTCTTCGTCCAGCGCATCGTCGAAACCGGCCCCCAGACCCCGCGCATCGAGAAGCGCACCACCCGAGAGGCAGGAGCAACACGATGAGCGACCCGACCGGCTGGTCCCGCCAGGACATGGCGCGCCGCGCCGCCGCCGAACTGCGCGACGGCGACTACGTCAATCTGGGAATCGGTCTGCCGACCTTGATTCCCGGGTTCCTCGACCCTGCCGTCCACGTCACCCTGCATTCCGAGAACGGCATCCTCGGTACCGGCCCGTACCCGACGGAAGACGAAGTCGACGCCAACCTCATCAACGCCGGCAAGGAAACGGTGACCGTTCTTCCCGGCGCCGCATTCTTCGACTCGGCACTGTCGTTCGGCATGATCCGCGGCAGCCACATCGACACGGCGGTTCTCGGCGGCATGCAGGTGTCGGCCGGTGGCGATCTGGCCAACTGGATGGTTCCCGGCAAGATGGTCAAGGGCATGGGCGGCGCCATGGATCTTGTGCACGGCGCTGCGCGGGTCATCGTCGTCATGGAGCACACCGACCGCGACGGCAACCCCAAGATCGTCGACGCGTGCACGCTTCCCCTCACGGGTCAGGCAGTCGTGGACCGCATCATCACGAATTATGCGGTCATCGACGTGGTCGGCGACGGCACCCTCGTACTGCGCGAGACCGCGCCGGGCGTCGGGGTCGACGAGGTGCACCGCGCTACCGGTGCGACGCTCACCGACGCCGACGACCTGGTCACTCACTGACGGACGGACGGGCCTTCTCTCACGGAGTCAGAATGGCCCGTCCGCGGACGACTCCGGCGTCGAGATCGTCGATGGCACTCTGGAAGTCGTCCAGCGCGTACTTCGCGGTGTGCAGGACGACCGCACCGCGAGCGGCCAGTGCCATGAGGTCGCAGAGGTCGTTGTAGGAGCCGACCAGGTTGCCGATGATGTTGATCTCCGACGACACGATGTCGATGGTGGGGACGTCGATGTTCTCGCCGTAGCCCACGACGTGATAGTTCCCGGCCTGCCGCAGCATCGCGATGCCCTCCGCGGTTGCGCCGCCCTCGCCGACGAAGTCGATCACGGCCTCTCCCCCGGTCCCGCCGGTGAGGTCGAGCACCTGCTCGATATGGGTCCCGTCCGCGACGACACCGTGGTCGGCGCCGATGGACAGGGCGAGTTTCACGGCGTCCGCGTTCCGGTCGACGACGACGATCTCCGCCGCGGTCAGTGCCTTGAGCACTTGGATTCCGATGTGCCCCAACCCACCTGCGCCGATGACGACCACGCGGTCGCGCGGCGTCAGGTGCCGGGCGGCCTTCGCTGCCGCGTGGTACGCGGTCAGACCCGCGTCGGCCAGGGCTGCGACGTCGGAAGGCTCGAGGGAGTCGTCGAGCTTGACGACGCTGCGTGCCGACGTCCTGAGGTATTCCGCATACCCGCCGTCGGTGTCGATGCCGGGGAACTGATTGATCTCGCAGTGCACGTCGTCGCCGGAGCGGCACGCGCGGCACAGGCCGCACGTGATCAGCGGGTGGACGATGACCTTGTCCCCCTCCGCGACGTTGGTGACGGCGGAGCCGACGGCGTGAACCCATCCCGCATTCTCGTGACCGATGGTGTACGGCAGAGGCACATTCGACTTCTCGGCCCACTGTCCCTCCAGGATGTGGAGGTCTGTCCGGCAGACCCCGGCGCCTCCGATCCTGACGATGACGTCGAAAGGTCCGGTGGGAGTGGGTATCGGCAGTTCCGTCATGCGGAGCTTCTCGTGGTAGCCGACGACTTGAACGGCGCGCATGGTGCTCATGGTGGTGTTCCTCGATTCAGGAGAAAGTTTCGACGGTTGGTGTGCTCACGCGGACACGGTCGTCCGGTCCGGGTCGTCGTAGCGGGTTCTCAACAATCCGCGGCAGAAGTGTGCGTTGCCGTCGATGGAGATGCGGGTCGATCGTGCCCGGCGCAGAGCCAGCGGCACGTCGATCTCCGCGTAGGGCGCGCCCGTGTGGTCGACCATCACGAGGCTGTCGGGAGCTGCGCCCAGTCCGATGGATCTGCGCCGGGACACCAGAGCCCTGGTCGCGTCGTCGTCCGGGAGATCCTGTAGGAGAACAGTTCCCATGTCCTGCATTCTGCGACTCGGATCGCGTTTCATGACTCCGGTGAGGCACCGTTCCATTGCGGCGACGTGCGCTTTCCGCAGAAAGGTGGTCCGCAGTTCCTCGAGGTCGTCCTGCGCCTCGTGGGCGAAGGTGCCGCGGTACCCGGCATCGGCCGCGAGCCCGGCGTTGATGATCGGAGAGTCGTGGTGGCCGTCGAGTTCGACGGTCACGGTCCTCGTCCACTCGAGTCCGAGAAGAACGTCCTTCGCATCCGACGCCATCAGGTAAGCGAAATTCGGAGCGCAGAACGACGTCGGCAACCTTAGATGGACGACGACATCACGATCGTCGGATACGGTCACCGATTCTACGAAGTCCAGGTCCGTGATGGGTTCGTCCAGTTCCGGATCGATCACCGCCCCGAGCGCGTCGATCGCCGAGTCGACGTAGTCCATCTCTCACGCCCCCACGAGAGCGTCGTCCGCCGCGAGATCGGCGCCGCGTGGGCCCGTGGCGGTCTCGTTCGCGTCGGCGATCTGCAGGTCCGGCGGTACGGGGATGTCGTACATCTTCGCCGCGTTGAGTCCCAGCACCTTCTTCTTCTGATCCAGCGTGATGGGCGGGTACTCGTTCAGTTCCTCGGGGATCTGGAAGTCGACGAACGACTCGACCAACCACCTCGGCGTCCAGATCGCGTAGTCGGAGGAGAACTGGATGCGGTCCTCACCGATCCAGTACAGGAGCTCGCCCATGATCTGACCGAAGTACTTCGGCCGCGAATGGATGAACGGCATGGCAACAGCGAGTCCGGCGTGCACGTTCGGCTCCTGGGTGGCTATCCAGCAGAAGTCCTCGAGGCGCGGCAACCCGCAATGCTCCACGACGAAGTTCAGATCCGTGTATTCGCTGGCCACGTGATCGACGTCGGCGACGTCGAACGCATCGCGGTCCAGCGGGCGGATGGTCGGACCCTTGTGGACGTGGATGTTCTTGATGCCCAGCTCACGGCACGCGTCGAAGTACTTCAGCGCCCACGGGTCGTCGAGCTTGTATCCGCGCGAATCCCCGTGCCACTCGGCGGTGTAGAGCTTCACGCCCTTCAAGCCGAACCGCTCCGCGTCGGCACGCAGCTGGTCGAGACCACGCTCACCGTTGCGAGGGTCGAAGTGGTGGTTGTAGGTCAGCTTGTCGGAGTGCTGCTGGGTCAGAGCCCACGCCTCCTCGGTCTGACCGAAACCGTTGTTGTAGAACTCTCCGAGATGCGCCGGCTGGAAGATCGCATGATCGACGTATCCGTCCGCGAACAGGTCCTTCATCAGCCGCTCGCCGCCCTGGTAGAGGTACTCGTCGTACGTCCACAGTTCCGACTCCGGCGACAGGTTGCGGTGGTAGTCGTAGAAGCAGTCGATGAACTGCTTGCCGTGGATGTTGCGCTGGTTCTGCGCCCGCGCGTCCCACAACGCGACATGCGCGTCCACGATGAAGAAGTTGTCCTCGCCCTTGGTGTACATCGTCGAATCCCCTCGTCGTGTGACTGTCGTCACTGCCAATGAGTTCGACGGTAGGGCGCGCACCCCTCGTCCTCGTGGCGTCCGGCGTCTCAATCTGAGACGGGCGTGAACTCGGACGGGATGTAACCTGGATCACAACAGCAAACGACCTGAAGGACATCCGTGCCGCATCAGCTCCCCGACGGAGATCGCCGACCGGTGGCGTCGGTGACGCCGCGACTGCGCGCGTCCTGGCTTCGCAGCGAGCGCTACGGCATTCCCCTCGACACTGTCGAACCGGTGTTCGCCGGCACCGAGAAGCACGAGTCGCTGTTCCACGAATGCGGCGACGACGTGCTGGCCGACCTGCTGCGAACTCTGACGTCCGAACCCGTCGGCTTGATGCTGACGGACGCGGACGGGCTGGTCCTCACGCGAGTCAGCGGGGATCACGCCTTGCTCCGCGCGCTGGACGCCGTTCACCTCGCACCGGGTTTCGGCTATTCCGAGCGTGAGGTCGGGACCAACGGCCTCGGTCTCGCCCTTGCCGATCTGGCACCCACCCTGGTCAGGGCCGATCAGCACTACTCCCACAGCCTCACGGGATTCACCTGTGCCGCCGCCCCGGTCCTGGATCCGACGTCCGGGCGCCTTCAGGGTGCCGTCAATCTCACGACGTGGTCGGGAACCTCGAGCGACCTGCTTCTGACCCTGGCGCGGTCGGCGGCGAGCACCATCTCCTCGTCGATGCTCGCACGGTCGTCGGGTCACCGCGCACGACAACCGGTACGCCGCAACCTCTTCCGCGTCCGGCACGGCTCCACTGGAGCGGGTGTCCGGCTGGGCGAGAGCTGGGCGCGGACCGAGGCCGATGCCTACGCAGCCATGGCGTCGGGTTCGCCCGTCGCGGCGGTGGGACATCCCGGATCCGGACGGTCCACGGTGCTCACTCACGCGGCGCGGCGGGCATTCCCGCGCCATCGCATCCTGTGCGCGTCGGCACCGACACCCGACGACGTCGAGACGTGGCTCGACCTCTGGTCCTTCGAAGCCGACCGCACCGACACCGTCGTCATCCTGCGTGATGTCGACACTCTGCCGGAGTTCGCGGCAGGACGATTGGCCGACCTGATGCTCTCACCCCGCGGACCCCGTATGCCGTTCGCCGTGACAGTGGAACGGCTGCAGGATGTTCCGCGCGCGCTCGCCTCGGTCGTGACATCCGTGGCGCCGCTGGCACCGTTGTCCGATCGGCCCGAGGACATCCTCCCTCTCGCCCGCGAGTTCGCAGTCACCGCACGCGGACGCGAGGTGCGCATGACCGCCGCGGCCGAGCGGGCCTTGCAGAACTATCACTGGCCGGCCGGAGCAGCAGAACTCCGCGCGGTCGTCGCCGAGGCGGTGTCGCGCTCCGACGTGGTCGATGTATCGATCCTCCCGCCGGAGCTGCTGGTCGGCCCGAGCAGAAGACTGACCACCATCGAGGCCTTCGAACACGGCGAGATCGTCCGCGTCCTGTCGTCCGGCAGGACCACGATGAGTGCGGCGGCAGCACGTCTGGGTATGAGCCGAGCAACTCTGTACCGCAAGATCGCGTACTACAAGATCGACATCAAGGACCTCACCTGACGCTCAGTCCCCCAGTGCGAACGCAGATTCGAACGCCGAGAGCGCCTCGTCGGAGTCTGCTCGCGCCCACCCCTCGAGTCCGATGACACCGTCGTACCCGATGTTCCGGAGCGCGCGGGCGATCACCGGATAGGCGATCTCACCCGTGCCCGGCTCACAGCGACCGGGCACGTCAGCAACCTGGATCTCGCCGATGAAGGGAAGGGACGCCGTCACCGTCTCGATGAGGTTCCCCTCGCCGATCTGGGCATGGTAGAGGTCGAGGTTCATGCGGAGGAACGGATTGTCCACCGCGCGAACGAGAGTCAGGGTATCGGCCGCGGTCGCGAACGGGGTTCCGGGATGGTCGACGGCGGTGTTGAGGTTCTCCAACGTGAACACACGTCCGGCGCGCTCGCCGAGTGCTGCCACCCGACGCAGGGTGTCGGCTGCCCTGAGCCACATGTCGGGAGTGACGGTGTGCACCGGGTGCACGGGCAGCCCGTTCGCATCCAAGCCGGTGCCGTGCAGATTGAGCCGCGGACAGTCCAGGCGGTCGGCCACCCGCAGCGATTCCTCCGCGGTGTCGATCAACTCCTCGATACCGTCCGGATCGGTCAGACTGCCTCGGAGGTATCCGGTCATCGACGAGAAGGTCGCCCCGGTCGCCCGCAGGTCGTCGATGTCCTTCGTGGCCCAGTTCCAGATCTCCACAGCGAGACCGCGGTCGGCGATTCTGCGGACACGGTCGACGAACGGCAGGTCCAGATACAGCATTTCGGCGCTCGCGGCCAACGTGTACGTCACCGCGCACCCACGACGTCGATGTCGGCCAGGTCGACGGGAGCGCCGGTCTCGACACTCCGGATCGCCGCGAGAGCGATCGACAGCGCGACTCGCGCGTCGTGGCCGCCGACGACCGCCGCAGTGTTCGACCGGATGGCGTCGACGAAGGAGGTGAACTCGCCGATGTACGCCGAGCGGAGCAGGTCGGTGTCGCGCCGCGCCGTGTCGACGGACATGCCGTCGGCCGCGTACAGCACCATGTCCGTCGATGCAGCGCTGCCGGCCGTGATCATGCCTGCCGAGCCGAACACCTCACCGCGGACGTCGTAGCCGTACAGAGCGGAGAAGCTGGCCTCCGCCGTTGCCAACGCTCCTCCCTCGAACGCGATGGTGACGACGGCGGTGTCGAGGAATCCCGAGTTGCGTGCGTCGGGACGAATCAGCGCATCCGCCATGGCGTGCACGCGGATCGGCGCTGCACCGGGGTTGAGGAAGCACAGCGTGTCGAAATCGTGGATCAAGGTCTCGAGGAAGATGGTCCACGGCGGTGTCCGGTCAGGATCGCCGCCGAAGGGG
This sequence comes from Rhodococcus sp. MEB064, assembly GCF_000834565.1. Lineage (NCBI taxonomy): Bacteria > Bacillati > Actinomycetota > Actinomycetes > Mycobacteriales > Nocardiaceae > Rhodococcus > Rhodococcus sp. MEB064. The sequence continues at coordinate 56,328 of NZ_JXQS01000006.1, read as the reverse complement.
CCCGGATCCCTCGTCAGAGACCGGAGCAGCTGCGGGGTACCGATGCGTCCCTGGTCGACTGCAGCGCGAGCCGCCGCGAACCCCGGGGCGAAGCGACGGTTGAACCCCACCTGCAGGACGACACCCGCCGACTCGGCGGCGGCGATCGCACGATCGGCGTCCTGGAGCGTCACAGCCATCGGCTTCTCGACGAAGATGTTCTTGCCTGCCTCCGCGGCCTCGACCACCAGGTCGGTGTGGCTGCGAGCGGGCGCAGCGATCACGACGGCGTCGATGTCGTCGCGCCGGAGCGTGGCGGAGATGTCGGTCGAGACGACGTCCACGCCGAGCTCGTCCGCCAGTCGCTCGGCGGCTCCGGGCACCGGATCGGCGATGGCGCGGAGTTCCGCACCGGGGACGCGTCGCGCCACGATCTCGGCGTGGTTCGCGCCGATCCTTCCCGCGCCGAGTGCTGCCACCCGGACGGGGCCGGGGGTATGGACCGCCATGTCTTCACTCCTACTAGTACGTTCTAGTGTTCCTGTTCGGCGATGCTAGAACGTTCTAGACGACACCGTCAAGACCCCGCTATGATGCGTCCGTGGCACCCCCGAGCTCGCCCGGACCGAATCGCGTCGACCGCCCGGCCACGATGGCCGACGTCGCTCGCGCGGCAGGCGTGTCCACGGCGTTGGTGTCCATCGTCTTCCGCGACGCACCTGGTGCGAGTGCCGCCACCCGGGCACGCATCAAGGACGTCGCGGACAGCCTCGGATACGTGCGGGATCGTCGCGCCAGCAAACTCCGGCAGGCCAGCTCACGATTGCTCGGTGTCGTCTTCGAGCTTCAGCAGCCCTTCCACGGCGATCTCGTCGAGCACGTCTACGCAGCCGCGGCCGAACGAGGTTTCGACGTCATGATCAGCGCGGTCGCACCCAGCCGGGACGAAACGTCCGCCCTGAGCTCACTGCGCCACGAGCGCTGCGAGGCAACCATTCTGATCGGCAGTCGCCTCGACGACGAGGAGTTGGAGCTTATCTCGGCGCGCACTCCCACGGTCGTCGTCGCGAGGCGTGCCGACTCATCGGGGGTGACCACGGTGCGCGCGGACGACACCGCGGGCATGATTCTGGCGGTGGATCACCTGATCGAACTCGGTCACCGCCGCATCGCCTTCGTCGACGGCGACGGCGCACCCGGCAGCGACGACCGGTCGACCGGCTTCCGGCGCAGCATGTCCCGTCTGGATCAGGGGCCCGCGATGATCGTGCGCGGCGGTCTCAGCGAGGACGACGGAGCGCGCGCCCTGGACGCGCTGATGTCTCGTGACGATCCGCCCACCGCCGTCGTCGCCTTCAACGACCGTTGTGCCACAGGCGTATTGAGTGCACTCGTCGCACGGGGACTCACCGTTCCGGGCGACGTCTCCGTGATCGGCTACGACGACTCGCGCGTGGCAGGACTATCCCACGTCGCCCTGACGACCGTCTCCCAGGACGCGAGACGGCTCGCCGGAGCAGCCGTGGACGCCGCGTTGGCACTCGCGGCGGGTGATCAGGCGTCGAACACGGTCCTCACCCCGACCTTGGTGTCCCGCTCCACCACTGCCCCGCCGTCGCGACTGCGCAGAGACGACGCGGCCGGGTAGCTCAGCGGTTAGGGTCGACGATCGATGGCAACGACACGGCTCGACCCCAAGGACGCAGCGTTCCACTACCAGTCCCGCCCGGGTAGTACGACCGATCACTACATCACCACGGCGCTCGACCACGGCTCCACCGGCCTGCGTACGGAGACGCTGGTGTCCGCGATCGCGGACCGGGCCGACGCGATCGCCGCACTGCGCGTTCGATTGTCGGTTCCGACGCTGAACCTCGACTATCCGTCGTGGACCGCGCGCGAGACGCCGATGCGCGACGACATCGTGGTGCACGCAGACCGCGGTCTGTCCTGGGGTGACACGCCGCAGGCCCTCGGTGCCGTCCTCGCGACTCCGGTGGACACGCAGCGCACGTCCTGGCGTGTCCACGTCCTGCCCGACGTTCTCGACGTGCCGTCGTCGACGGGTCCTGCCACCGTCGTGGTGGTGCAACTGGCACATTGCGTGACCGACGGGTCGGGAGCGGTAGCGATCACCCGGGCGCTGCTCGGTGACGACTCCGTCGCGGACGACCTCCCGACGCCGGCGGTTCGGAAGGCCGTCTCACCACATGTCGCCGCAGCGGCCGGTCTGCTCCGCCTACCCGGTCAGATCGTCGGAACGGCGCGCGCCGTCCGACGAAGCCTCCGATCGGCCCGTGATCTACACCGCGACGTCGACGCGGGCCTGGTCGTCCGCCACCCCGCGCCGCGCAGTGTCACGATGTTCAACGACGATCCGGGACCCGACAGGGTCGGATACGTGCTGGTCCGGTCACTGTCCGAGGTCACCGGTGCCTCCTCGTCCACGACGACCGGCGCGAACGCACGGGTGTCCGTGACTACCGCCTCGATCGGCGCGATCGCCCGTGCGATGGCAGCATTCCTGCGCGAGCAGGGGCACGACGTTCCGGACGACCTGGGGACACACGTCTCCGTCGCGCTGCCCGACGATGCCGAGTTCTCGGGGGTCAACAGGTTGGCCTCGGCGAACGTCGACCTGTTCCCCGCTTCCGACGACCGGTCGACCCAGAGCCTGGCCATCGCGAAACACCTGGCCGAGGAGCGTGTGCGGGCGACGCACCAGGCGGTACTCGACGCCGTTCGAGTCGCCGACCACCTTCCCGCTGCCGTTCTGAGACAGGGCATCCGGCGTATGTCGTCACCGCGGACGCATGCTGCGGCACACACCGTCGTCTCGAGTGTGCGGTGCGGTCCGAGCGATCTGACCGTCGCGGGAACGCGGTCGCTGTTCATGACGGCGTTCGCGGGGTTGGGGCCGACCACCGGGCTCACGCATACCGTCTTCGGTCTCGGCGACACTCTCGCCATCGGAGTCCTCGCGTCACCGAAATCCGTTCCGGCACATCGCCGTTACGTCGAACTGCTGTCCGACGCCATCGACGGTGGATGATCCACGTGATCGTCCTGTGGCACCGTGACGGCGGCGAGACGTAACTTGGTCTCGTCCTCGCTGTCCGGAGCGGCCGTCATGACGACGATCTTCAGATGAGCATCGCCGTCGGTGAGCACATCGCAGTCCACCGTGATCGGCCCCACCGACGGGTGGTGAATGACCTTGTGCGCCTCGCGATGTGCACCGACCGCACCGCGCGACCACAACTCGGCAAATTCCGGACTCTCCGTTTCCAACAGCCGGATCAGACTTCGCAGTCGCACGTCACCGGGGAATCGACCCGTCGCGAATCGCAGGTCCGACACGACCGCCGCCTTCACACCCTCCGAACCGTCGATCGTCGTGACCGGCCACCGCGACAGATGTAGAGCTGTCGGATCCTGCGAGAAGCTGTCGAGGGCGAAATTGCGTCGTGCCGGTGCAATAGCGGACGGATCCCCGATCGCCGCGGCCCAGGGCTTGTTCCACCAGATCAGACGCCAGTCCGCGGCGAACACCGCGACGGCGGCATCGCCGAGGCGGGACACCACCCGCTGCACACCCGGCGGAATGTGGTCCGACACGACGTTGTCGGCGGGCGGGATCTGTCCTGCCAGCCGGAACAGGTGGTCCCGCTCCCCCGTCGTGAGCCGTAGCGCACGCGCCAGTGATCCCAGGACCTGCGCCGACGGCGTCGTGGCGCGGCCTTGCTCGAGGCGGACGATGTAGTCCACCGAGATACCGGCGAGGTCCGCGAGTTCCTCACGCCGGAGGCCGGACGCGCGACGGACCCGCCCGACGGGAAGACCGACCGACGCCGGTGACAGCCGATCGCGCCATACCCGCAGAGTGGCGGCAAGGTCGTCCTGGCGGTCGGTCACCGTTCCATTGTGCCGCCGTCGCGATACCGGTGGGTGGTACCGGTAGTCCTACCGTCACGCCGTCCCTGGTTGTGCTCGTTCGGAGCACGCACGATGGCGTCATGACAATCACCTTGATCACCGGAGCCAACAAAGGTCTCGGCTTCGAGACCGCACGCCGCCTCGTCGACGCCGGCCACATCGTCCTCCTCGGCGCACGTGACCGCGAACGGGGTACGGCGGCCGCGGACTCCCTCGGAGTCCGCTTCGTACAGATCGACGTCTCCGATGACGATTCGGTCGCCGCCGCGGCCGCCGACATCCTCGAGCACGAGGGTGCGCTGGATGTTCTCGTCAACAACGCCGGCATCATGGGCACGCTCGGCGACGTCGGCTCGCTGAGTGCCGCCGACGCCCGAGACGTGTACGAGGTCAACGTCTTCGGCGTGATCCGCACGACCACCGCGTTCCTTCCGCTTCTGGCTCGCTCGAACGACCCCGTCATCGTCAACGTGAGCAGCGAGATGGGGTCGCTGTCCGCGACCCACGACCCCGACCGCGCGGAATCCCGGGTACTCGCTCCGCTGTATGCCTCGTCGAAGGCCGCGCTGACCATGCTGACGACGCAATACGCCAAGGCCGTTCCCTCTGTTCGGATCAACGCGGTGGATCCCGGATATACCGGCACCGACCTGAACGGACACCACGGGCCCCAGACCGTGGAGGAGGGAACGGACGCGGTCGTCGCCCTCGCCACGGAAGGACCGGGAAGCCCGACCGGCAGGTTCGTCAACCGCGAAGGCCGGATCGACTGGTGAACCGAGGAGGGCTCGGGATCTACGTGCTCGCGGGCGCCATGTGCACGCGTAACTTCTGGATCCCGTCCCGCACCCGGGTTTTCACCGTGGCCTTCGGTACCCCGAGGCGTAGTCCGGCCTCGGTGTACGACAGACCGGAGAAGTAGATCAACTCGATGGCGACACGTTGCAATGCCGTCAACTCGACCAGTTCCCGGGCGACGGTGTCGGCATCCAGCGATGTCATGACCGACTCGAAGACCTCGTCGTGGTCACGGTGGTACTGGGCCGCGTGATAGGCGGTGTCACGCTTCGACGACGAGGTGTCCGAGCGGACTCGATCGATCGCGCGTCGTCGAGCCAGGGTCGACATCCAGGCGTGCGGCGACCCCCGATCGGCATCGAAGAGAGCCGCGGTGTCCCAGATCTGGACATAGGTCTCCTGGACTGCTTCCTCCGAGCGCGCGTGATCGCCGAGAACCCGGACGACTGCCGCGAAGAGGAGGTGATGCGTCATCAGGATGAGATCGGCGAGAGCCGCCTCGTCGCGGTGCGCGATCCGCGTCAGCAGAACGGCGTACCGCACGCGTTCGTCCACGTCGGGCACCGCTCTGGACCTCCCCGGAGCATCGGTCACTCGATAATGTCACCACAGTTCGAGCCGTTGTTCGTACTCGATCACGAAAACGAGACCGGATGGCAACGTCGGCGCCGTCAGATAACGGGCACCGTCGCGAACCACGGCCGCGCCTCTTCGAGATCACGCGCGAGTTGCAGAAGTGTGGACTCACCGCCCGGAGCCGCTACGAACTGGACTCCGACGGGCAGACCTTCGGGCGTCCACGCCGACGGGATGCTCATCGCCGGTCGCCCGGTGACGTTGGCCAGCTGCGTGTAGGGCACGGCGGACAGACTGCGCATCACGGCGTCCTGAACGACACCGAGCCGGCCTAGAACAGGACCGAGACGCAGGGCCAGGCCCGCGCGAGCCCCCAGGCGCTCGGCGAACGGAGTGTCGAACGCTCCGATCAGAGGCGCGGGCTCAGCCGTGGTGGGCGTCAGGAACAGGTCGTAGTGCTGATGGAACGTGCCCAGAGCACGGACGTGGTCGTGCCATCGGCCGATCGCCGCGTCGTAGTCGACGGCCGACGTTGCCCGGCCGATCTCTGCAAGCACCAGCGTGTCCAACTCGAAATCCGACCGCGACGGGCGACCGGTGCGGGTGTGGCGGGCGACCTCCGCCGCGACGTGGACGAACCACGGAGTAAGGAAATCCCGAGCCAGTTGCTCCTCGTCCACGGCCGGCCGAGCATCCTCGACGACGTGGCCCATGTCGGTGAGCAAGTCGCGCATGGCATGCACGGCAGCGACGACCTCGGGGTTCGGAGACGCATTCAGTGCGGACCCCGTGTGCACTCCGATACGCAGGGTTCTGCCCTGGGCCGAGAGCGACTCGGCGTACGAGCGGCCGGGGGCGGCGAACTCGTAGGGCGCGCTCGGGTCGGACCCGCGCATGACGTCGAGGAAGGCCGCCGAATCTCGCACGGATCGTGTCAGCACACCCGTGACCGCCGCCCCGAACAGCGGTTCACCGGAACGGGGACCCGACGGAACGACTCCTCGCCCGGGCTTGAGTCCGAAGAGTCCGCAGTACGCGGCCGGGATGCGGATGGACCCGCCTCCGTCGCTCGCTCCGGCGACAGGAACGATGCCGGCAGCGACCGCTGCGGCCGCACCACCGGAGGAACCGCCGGGACTGCGGTCCAGCGCCCACGGGTTGCGCGCCGGTCCGTGCAGATCGGGTTCCGTCACTCCTTTCGAGCCGAATTCCGGAACAGTGGTGCGGCCGATCACGACCACACCGGCGTCGAGCCATCGCTGCACGACCGTGTCCGTCTCCGTCGGTACCGACGACGCGAGGGATCGCGATCCGCACGTCTCCACGATTCCGGCTTGGGCTTGGTAGAGGTCCTTGAGCAGGAAGGGGACTCCGGCCATCGGTCCCGCGAGGGTCCCGCGGACGCGCGCTCGTGCGTCGTCGAACTGACGGTTCGCCAAGGCGCCGAGCGCAGGGTCGACCTCCTCGGCCCGTGCGATGGCGACGTCGACCAGCTCGGCCGACGTCACCTCACCCGAACGGACCAGGTCTGCGAGACCGGTCGAATCGTGGCCACGGTATTCGTCGAATCGCATGCGGTGAGCGTAGACACGGGAGGGGCGTCAGTTGACGGCGCGGCCGTACCCGTCCCAGTACGCCTGACGAAGCTTGAACTTCTGGAGCTTGCCGGTGGCGGTGCGGGCCAACTCTTCTCGGAACTCGACCGTCGTCGGCGCCTTGTATCCGGCCAGCCGTTCCTTGCACCAGGCGATCAGCTCCCCCTCCGTCACCGCCGAGTCGGGCGCCGGCACCACGAGAGCCTTGATCGTCTCCCCCCACTTCTCGCTGGGGACACCGATGACCGCTACTTCCGACACCGCGGGGTGCGAGAACAAGCAGTCCTCCACCTCGATGGACGAGACGTTCTCTCCCCCGGTGATGATGACGTCCTTCTTGCGATCGGCGATGGTCAGATAGCCGTCCTCACCGATGTCGCCGCCGTCACCGGTGTGGAACCAGCCGTCGGCCAGGGCCGCGGCGCTCTCCTCCGGCCGACCCCAGTAACCCTCCATCACCACGTTGGAGCGAGCCAGTACTTCCCCGGCGCCCTCCGCGGCGTCGTCCACCGACAGGCGGACCCCCAGTGCCGGCGCTCCCGCACGCGTCAGCTTGGCGGCCCTCTCCTCGGGATCGAGGTCGTCCCACTCCGCCCGCGTCCGGTTGAAGGTCAGCAACGGGGACGTCTCGGTGAGCCCGTAGATCTGGATGAACTCCCATCCGAGTTCGCGTTCGACTCTCGCCACGGTCTTGGTCGGAGGCGGCGCACCGGCCATGATGATGCGTACGGTGTCCCGTCCGGGGATCTCCCCCTCCCACGTCCGCGCGGCGTCGAGCACCGCCGCAGCCACGGCGGGAGCCGCGCACATCACGGTCACCCCGTGATCGCGGACTCGGCGGAGTATCTCTGCGCCGTCGATCTTGCGCAGCACGATGTGCTGCGCGCCGACACCGGTCATCGCGAACGGTTGGCCCCACCCGTTCGCATGGAACATCGGCAAGGTGTGCAGATAGACGTCACGGTCCCCCGCGGCCGCGTGCAGCCCGAACGTCACGGCGTTGACCCAGATGTTGCGATGCGTGATCTGCACACCCTTGGGCCGGGCCGTGGTCCCCGACGTGTAGTTGATGGCTGCCGTCGCGGACTCGTCGGGATCCCAGCTCACCGGAACGGCGCCCGGAGCGGCGTACAGATCCGCGTCGTCTCCGAGCACGAACTTGTGCTCGCACTCGACGTCGGCGAGTTCGTCCGCGAGCTCCGGATCGATGTAGAGCACACGCGCACCCGAGTCCTCGATGATGTACCGGACCTCGTCCGGCCGTAACCGGAAATTGATCGGCACCAGGACGCGGCCCCACCCGCTCACGCCGTAGAAGGACGTGAGGAGTCGGCTCGAGTTGTGGCTGACGACGGCGATGCGTTCCCCGACGCCGATACCGAGCTCGTCCAGCCGGGCGGCCTGCCGGGACGCAAGGTCCGCGACCTGCGAGTACGTCAGGGAACCCTGGCTCGGTGCGGGTTGCGACGGCTCGTCGACGACGCCGATCCGATCGCCGTAGACGGTGGCTGCGCGGTCGAGGAAATCGGTGACGCTGAACGGCACGAACATTCGAAGGACATTAACAACACCGACGGTGGCTCGTCGTGGATCGGGAGCCACGCCGTCCGTTTCCGCTCGGCTCGTCGAGGGTATGAATGGTCGCGACGTTACGATCACCATTGCTGTCGGGCGCCGGAAAAGGCTCGGGATACCAAAAATGGAGTGGGTGACGATGATGCGAGAGGATTCGCGATCGCTCGTCGCCGGTCGGTACCAGCTGGGTTCCGTGCTGGGGCGCGGAGGCGTCGCGGACGTCTACGAGGCCGTCGACCTCATGCTCGGGCGCACTGTCGCCGTCAAGGTCTTCCGCCACGACGACCTGATTCCGCACGACCGGCGCCGCATCGACGCCGAGATGCGCACGCTGGCACGGTTGTCACATCCCGGATTGGTCACCTTGTTCGACGCCGGCGCAGTCGCTGATGTCGACGGATACAGCGGCCCTTTCCTGGTGATGGAACTCGTCGACGGACCTACCCTCGGGACGTTCCGCGCCGGTCAGGCGATCTCGCCCGGTGTGACCGCGCGGATCGGGTACGAACTCGCGGAGGCGCTCGCATACATCCATGACGCGGGTGTCGTTCACCGGGACGTCAAGCCCGCCAACGTCCTCATGACCTACCGTGCCGACCGGAACACTGAGCGGTGGACGAAGCTGACGGACTTCGGGATCGCTCGCGTCATCGAGTCGGACCCACTGACCGAGCACGGAACGGCGGTCGGTACCGCGCAATACCTCAGTCCCGAGCAGGCCACCGGCGCCCCGACAGGTCCGGAATCCGACATCTACTCCCTCGGCCTCGTACTCATCGAGTGCATCACCGGCGTGATGGTGTTCGGCGGCGGCTCCCTCGCGTCGGCCCTGGCACGGCTGCAGAGAGACCCGGTCGTTCCGACACACCTCGGACCCGGCTGGCACTCGATCATGACCCGGATGACCGCGCGTCGTCCGGCGGATCGGCCGTCGGCGGTCGAGGTGGCCCGACAGTTCCGGACCCTTGCCGCCACCACGCAGGACACCGCGATCCTCCGCACCCCTCTTCCGCCACCGGAACCGCTGCCCGGTCTTCCCGAACGACCACGACGTTCGCTGCTCCCGTGGGTGTCCGCCGGCGCCGCTGCGGTGATCATCGCGGCCGCTCTGGTGTGGGGAACGTCCGGCGACGACGTGGAGGTGGGCGACACTGCCGTTCCCGTCGCCGAGTCGACCTCGCCGGCAACCACCGCACCCGTCGAGACACCGGTGCTCGCACCCGTAGTCGAAATCCCTGCACCGGTCGTCGAGGCGCCCACCACGAATGAGACCGTGTTCGACGCTCCCGTCGTCGCACCTCCCGTCGTGGTCGATGTTCCCCCCGTGCCGCCGCGCAACAACGGCAACGGCAACGGCAACTCGGGTGGGAACGGCAACTCCGGCGGTAACGGCAACGGGAACGGCAACTCGGGTGGCAACGGCAATGGGGGCGGCAACGGGAACGGGAACGGCAACGGCCGCTGAGGCCCGCTCTCCCGCAGTGGTCGGGAACACCGATGCCGGTCCAGTAGCGTCACCGCGATGAGCTGGATTCGCATGAACGACGTCACCGCCGGATACGAGCAGAGGGTCATCCTGCGGGACGTGTTCTTCAAGCTCACGGACGGCGACCGGGTCGGTCTCATCGGACGGAACGGGTCCGGCAAGACCTCGCTGCTGCAACTCCTTCTGGGTAGAACGTCGGCGGACACGGGCACCGTCGACGTCACCGAGGGCGCACGGATCGGCTACTTCTCCCAGTTCTCCGAGCTCGACGGAGACCGCAGCATCACCGTCGAGCTGGAATCACTGTTCGGCGAGATCAGGGCCGTGGAGGCAGAACTGGGCGAGGTCGAGGCCGCACTCGGCGGTGACATCGACGAGAAGGAGATGTACCGACTGGTCGACAGGCAGGCCGAGCTGCTCGAGCAGATGGAAACGGGCGGCGGGTGGACGTATCACCAACAGATCGACACCGCACTGTCGATGTTGGGCTTCGACGCCGAGCGTCGGGAACTGCCCGTCGACAAGCTGTCCGGCGGGTGGCGCAATCGTGCGGCACTCGCGCGCATCATCCTGGAGGCACCCGACGTCCTCCTGCTCGACGAGCCCACCAACTTCCTCGATGCCGAAGGTATCGCCTGGCTCGAGCGCTGGCTCCGCGACTTCCGCGGAGCACTCCTGCTCGTCTCGCACGACCGGCATTTCCTGGAGCAGGTCGTGACCACGATCGTCGAGATCGAGAACAATCGGCTGCAGTCCTACGACGGTAGCTACTCGGACTACGTGCAGCAGAAGCAGTTCCGCCTGAAGAACCTGGAGAAGGAATTCTCGAACGAGCAGCAACTTCTCGCGTACGAACAGGATGCCATCACCGATCGCAAGGAAGCGATCAAGAATCCCAGCGGCGTGCTCAAACGCAGACTGGCCAACATCAAGAAGGCGAAGAATCCACGGCCGGTCGATCAGGTCATCACCTCGATCTACGGCAAACTTCACGTCCACGACGACCTGTGCGTCGTGGAGGGTCTGACGAAGCGGTTCGGCGATCGCACATTGTTCGAGGGGCTGTCGTTCGAGATCCATCGCGGCGACCGCATTGCGATCACCGGCCCCAACGGGTGCGGGAAGTCGACGCTCGTCGATGCCCTCACCGGGGTCGAACCGTCCGATTCGGGAACAGTGAAGTGGAAGTCCAAGTCCCACCCCTTCATCCACTACAACAAGGTGCTCGCGGACCTGGACCTCGACGACACCGTGACACACTCCATCAACGCGATGCCGGACAGCCTCGCGCTCACCGCGACCCGCAAGGACGTCGCCAGATTCCTTGCACTGCTGCAGTTCTCCGAGCTGGACCAGAAGCAACGCATCGGCGCGCTGTCGGGTGGCCAACGCGCCCGAGTCGCCCTCGCCCAGTGCCTTCTCTACGGCGCCGGCGTCATCGTCCTCGACGAGCCGACGAACCATCTGGACCTTGCCAGTACGCAGGTGCTCGAACGCGCGTTGGCGGCATTCCCCGGTGCCGTGGTGTTGGTCAGCCACGACCGCTTCTTCATCGAGAAGGTCGCGTTCAGTCAGCTCGCGTTCGACGGGCACGGTGCAGTGCGCAGCATCGCCGGAGTCGAGCTATAACGTGCAGGCATGACGCCTCACGTTCGGCGCTGTCAGACCTGAAAGGACCTCACACCGTGTTCGCCGACGTTCTCGAATATCTCGGGATCATCGCCTTCGTCGCCTCGGGGGCCCTGGTCGGTGTCCGCAAAGGCCTCGACCTTCTCGGAGTTTGCGTCGTCGGCGTCACGACAGGCATCGGAGGAGGCCTGATTCGCGACGGGTTGATCGGCGTTCATCCCCCGACGTCGATGACCGAGTGGCCCATCATCGCGGTCGCGCTGACGACCGCCGTCGTGGTGTTCGTGGCGCATGTCGCCGTCGGCCGCCTCTGGCGCGCGGTCGTGCTTCTCGACGCGGTGGGGCTGGGACTGTTCGCCTCCACCGGCGCCGCCGTCACGCTCACCCACGGCGGCGGGGTCGTCGCCGCGTGCATGCTCGGCACCACGACCGCAGTGGCCGGAGGTGTACTCCGAGACATCCTCGTCAACGACGTCCCCTTGATCTTCCGGGGGGAGCTCTACGCCGTGCCGGCCTTGGTGGGCACCGTTGCGGTCGTCGTGATCGATGCCGTCGGTGGTTCGGAGAACGTCGGCCTGACCGTCGCGACGGTACTGGCGATGGGGCTGCGTTTCGCGTCGCTGCGCTTCGGCTGGTCCCTTCCTGTGGCGAAAGGCGTTCCGCCGCAACCGTGACGGTGTCCGCCTCGGTCCCGTGAGCAGCTCAGCGAGTCGGCGACCCACCGAACAGGACCCCGGGGTTGAGCAATCCCGTCGGATCCCACGCGGCTTTGATACCTCTCATCAGGTCGACCTGATCGCTGCCGTGTTGCCGCGGAAGCCACCGCGCCTTGGCCCGGCCGATCCCGTGTTCGGCACTGACGGTGCCACCGGCTCGGAGGACGAGCTCGAGCACCAGATCTTCGAGCTGCTCCCCCAGCGACGGTGGAATGATCCCGCCGCGTGACGCCACGAGGTTGACGTGGAAGTTGCCCTCCGCGAGGTGCCCGAACAGCGCGACCGTCACCTCGTCCGAGGCGTGTCGGACGGTGTCCTCGATGGCGTGGAACGAGTCGGCGAACACGTCGAGCGGGACGCCGACGTCGAGCTTGATCGGGACGCCGACGCTGTTGATCGACTCGGTGATGCGTTCACGGAACGACCACAGGTGTCGGCACTCGGCCGGTGTGCTCGCCACGGCGATGCGGTCCTCTGCGATCGTCGTTCCGATCACCGTGTCGAGCATGCCGGTTGCCGCACCGAGCAGGTCGATGTCGTCGTCTGCACCTCGACGTCCCGCGTCACCCAGTTCGGCGAAGACCCAGAAGCCGTCCACCGGAAGCGGCGCTGCCTGTCCCGTGTGGTCGGCCGCGCGCTGCACCTCTGCTCCCGCAGCCCATTCCAACGCTTGCAGCCCGGGGAGCCGGCGGAGAACGGGAAGCGCCGACACCGCGGCGGCCACGTCGGGGAATGCGAAGACCAGGACGATGCGATCGGTCACTCGCGGAGCGAGGCGCCAGGTGACGTCGGTGATGAGCGCCAGCGTTCCCTCGGATCCGACGAGCAGGTCGACGAGGTCGAACCCGGTGTTGTCCTTGGGTAGTGTGCGTCGACGATCGACGACCGTCCCTTCCGCCGTCACCGCCCGCAGTCCTGCGATCCGCGCTCGCGCGGTGCCGTGCCGCAGGACGCGCATTCCTCCGGCGTTGGTGGCTGCCGCGCCGCCGACGGTGGCCGATTCGCCGGAAGCCAGCGTCAGACCGCACGTCAGATCCGACCGGTTGGCCATGGCTTCGAGTGCTGCAAGAGTCGTCCCGGCGCCCACGGTGACCGTTCCGTCGTCCTGCACGTCGCCGGCGTCGACGAGATACTCGGTCGAGATGACGACCGATCCCTCGGGGGGCACTGCGCCGGCGACGAGACCGGTGTTTCCGCCCTGCGGGACGACTGCGACCCCGAGTGCGCGACACACCGACATCGCCGCCACAGCAGCGTCGAAAGTCCGGGGGCGGACGACGGCCCGTGGTGCGCCTGTCCAGCGACCCGTCCAGTCGGTGGCGTACTTGACCATGGCGTCGGCGTCCGAGGTCACGCTGCAGTCGGCGATGGCTGCCACCCGGTCGACCACCAGGTCGGGAGCGAGAGGGTCGGACGAGGCCATGGGTTCCCCTCGGGGTTCGACGGCGGACACACGGGCGTGCGCCACCCATCAGGGTTCCACCTGCCCGTTCCCGTCGAGAAGGACGGGTCGATCGACACCGTGGTACTACTTGATCTGTAGTAGTCGAACGTGAGAGGAGAGTCGTGATCGACGGGTCGCTCCCGCTGACGTCCGCCCAGACCGCCGTCTGGTACGCCCAGCAACTCGCACCGGATCTGCCGTTCACGATCGCGTACTGCGTCGACATCACTGGCGACATCGACGTCGACGCGTTGGTCACCAGCGGTTCGACAGCGCACGCGGAGTATCGGACATCGACCCTGCGCATCGCGGACCAGGACGGTCGGCCCTGCCAACGATTCGTCGACGCCACTGCGCACGACATCGACGTCGTCGATCTCCGTCCGGCCGACGATTCCTTCTCCATCGCCCACAGGTCGATGCAGGAACTCTGCGGTCGCGCGGTTCCGCTCGACGGGCCGCTGGTCCTGTCGCGGATCTTCCGCCTGGCCGACGACCGGGTTCTGTGGTTCACCAGGGCGCATCACATCGTCCAGGACGGTCACACCTCGATGCTCGTCCTCGAGCGGACCGCCGCCCTGTACCGGGCACTCGTCGACGGGCGGCCCGCACCGCCCGTGGACGTTCCCACCCCGCAGACCCTGGTGGACGACGACATCACCTACTCGGCGTCGCCCCGACTGCGCCGCGATACCGAGTTCTGGGCCGACCGTTCCGATCGACCCGCCGTTCGGTGGGGTGCGGTACGTCGACCGCGGCCGGTGTCCGCACGGACGCACGAGTCGACCGCCGACCGGAGCAACGCCCACGGCAGCCTGGGCGGTTCCGGAACCGCGACGATGATCGCAGCAGTTGCCGTGTTGCTCAGCCGCATGTGCAGCGTGCAGGACGTTCGGCTGTCGCTCCCCGTATCGGCACGCGCGACCGCCACAAGCAAGCGGGCGGGGTCGACCATGTCGGCTGTCGTGCCTCTCGACCTCGACGGCATCGGCGACTCCACAGTCGGAGGTGCCGTCTCGTCGACGGAGGTGGCACTGCGGTCCGTGTTGCGACGGGCTCGAAGCGCCGCGACTGCGCGCGCGGCGAGCGGATCTCGACTGTCGAGCTCGGACTACTTCGGCCCGACCGTCAACATCATGATGTTCGCCGAGAGCATTCCGATCGGAAACTTGCACGGGCGCTTGGAGATACTGCAGACCGGGCCCGTGTCCGACATCGCGGTCAATATCTATCCCCAGTGGTCGGGCGACGGTGCGCGTGTCGAGTTCGAAGGGAACCCGGCAACACACTCCGCAGCCGACCTCGAGGTTCTACGACGGAGGTACCTGCACGTTCTCGACGCGTTCTCGAATCCCGAGACCGACGTCGCATCGATCGATCTCTCACTCCCCGAGGAACTCCCGCCGACCCCCGCGTCGGTCGGTTCCCCAGCCGACACCTCGTCGACTCTGACCGAGATCTTCCGCGACGCGGTGGACACCCACGGTGATTCTCCGGCGCTCACCTCCGGCGGCGTCACCCTCACCTATCGCCAGGTGGCGACGCGAGTCGATCGGCTCGCGAACATCCTGCTCGATCACGGTGTCGGACCCGACGATGCCGTCGCGGTGCGTGTTCCACGATCCGTGTCGGCCGTCGTCGCGTTCTGGGCGATCGCTCGGGTCGGCGCCGTGCACGTGCCCGTCGACCCAGCTCTGCCCGCTGAACGGGCACGCTTCATCCTCGACGACTGTTCGGCGAGAACGGGACTCGGTGAACCGGGACCGCTGAGGCTCCCGACGTCACGGACGACGTGGATCGCACTGGACGACGTTCGACCGAAGTCTCCGGTCGAACGACGCGACGACTCGTCTCGACGCGATCCTCTCTCGGCCGCCTACATCGTCTACACCTCGGGCTCGACCGGGTCGCCGAAGGGAGTCGTGGTCACGCACAGCGGTATCGGGCCGCTGGTGCAGCACATCCGATCGCACTACGGACTGGGCCCCGCATCACGTATCTCGATGTCGGCAGCGCTCGGCTTCGACACTGCAATCGTCGAACTTGTTGCCGCGGCTGCCACCGGAGCCTCACTGGCCATCTGTCCGCCGGAGGTCATCGGTGGGTCGGAGCTGGCGGAATTCCTCGTCGACCAGGATGTCAGTCATCTCCTCGCCACTCCGTCCGTACTCTCGACGATCGACCCTCGGCAGATCCCCGCTGTCGGAACCGTCATCGTCGGTGGTGAGGAATCGTCGTCGGACCTCCTGGCGTCGTGGTCCCTCGGACGACGACTCCTCGAGGCCTACGGCCCGACCGAGACCACGTGCAGCGTCACGATGACCGACACCATCGAGGCCGACACACGCACGGGCATCGGCACCGCGATGACCGGTGTCCGCATTCACCTGCTCGACGGCCGGTTGAGGCCGGTGGTGCCCGGTGCGGTCGGCGAAATCTACATCGACACTGCCGGTCTCGCTCGGGGTTACCTCGGGAAGCACGGAACCACGTCGACTCGCTTCGTCGCCGATCCGTTCTCCCCCAACGGTTCTCGCCTGTTCCGCAGCGGCGACCGCGCACGGTGCCGCGCCGACGGAACCCTCGAGTTCCACGGCAGGGACGACGATCAGGTACAGATACGCGGCAACCGGGTAGAACTCGGCGAGATCGACAGCACCCTGCGTCGGCACCCGGACGTCGCGGCGGCAGCCGTGTCCCTTCGACGAACCCCCGGTGGCAGTTCACGGATCGACGGTTACATCGTGCCGATGACCGGAACGACGCCCGACGCAGACGATATCCGTCGGTTCGCCGCGGCATCGCTCCCCCCGCACATGGTTCCGTCGTCGATCAGGACTCTCGACGCGATTCCACTCACGGTCAACCGAAAGGTCGATCGACGCGCACTGCCGGAGCCGATCGCTCGTGACGCCGACCCGCACGCGGCACCTCCCCGAGGTGCGACGGAAGAACTGATCGCACAGACATTCCTGGAGGTCCTGGCCGTCGACGGTATCGGCGCCGAGTCGTCGTTCTTCGATCTCGGCGGGGACTCGCTCGCCGCGACCCGCGTGGTGTCGCGGCTTCGCGTCGCGGCCGGCATCGACGTCGGAGTCCGTGACCTCGTTGCATCGCCCACCGTGCGTGCTCTGGCCCTCGTCCTCGACTCCCGAGATGCTCACAGCGAACGGTTCTCTCGCGCAACGCCGGGACTGTCCGACGGCGTGTCAGCCGTTCCCCTCGCGCCACAGCAACGCGATATCGATTTCGACGCCACCCTGCCGCTCTCGAATCTTCCGTTCACCCTCGATATCACCGGTCCGTTCGACCTCGATGCCGCCTCCGCCGCATTCGACGATCTGGCGGCTCGCCACCGCACTCTGCGAACGCGGTTCCCGGACTCACCTGTCGGTCCGCATCAGCTGGTCGACGACACCTCGTCCCCGACCGTGCTTGCGCCGCAGCCGTTCTCCGACCGTGCTGTCGCGGCGTTCCTCTCCGAGCCCATCGACATCCGGCGGGAACTGCCCGTTCGAGTCCGCGTCTTCGTCGACGCGAGTGACCACCATGTCATCGCGTGCGTCGTGCACCACGCCGCCGCAGACGGGTGGGCGCTCGGGATCCTGGGACGCGACTTCGCTGTCGCCTACCGCGCCCGCTCGAGCGGCCACGCTCCGTCGTGGTCGCCGCCGCGTCCCGTGCAGTACTCGGACTACAGCGTCTGGGCGGAGTCGCGCTCGGTGACCGACGATGTCGAGTTCTGGCGCTCCGAGCTCCACGGAGCGAACTTCACATCGACACCCCCGCCGGACCGTCCCCGGCCCGCGACCTGGTCCTTCGACGCGGGGCGCCGCACTCTCCACCTCGATGCCGATGGCGTCCGCGACGTCGATGCCGTCGCGAACCGCCACGGCGTGGGTAGGTTCACCGTGGTTCGGACGGCGCTGATGATTCTGGTGGCGCAGCTGACGGGTTCGGAGGACGTCGTCGTCGGTACGCCTGTCATCGGCCGCGACGATCCGATCCTCGAAGAGATCGTCGGTACCTTCAGCACCACCGTCGCCATACGCACGGATCTGTCCGGTGCCACGACCGTGGCGGAGGCACTCGACTGCGCTCGGGCGAGTGAGACGCGCGCGTTCGATCACACGGCGGTACCGCTGGCAGACATCGCAGATGTGGTCGATCCGGGACCACACCACCAGCGACATCCGCTGTTCCAGGTCGCGTTGTCCTTCGACGTGCTCGAACCCGTAGTCCTCGACGTGCATACCGGGACGGACGGCGATCGGACACGGATCACCGTGACACCGCGCCCCCTCGACATGGCCAAATGCGATCTGCACCTTCACGTCACGGAGCATCGGGACCCGTCCGGAGATCACTGGGAGGTCGGATTCGTGTACCCGACGGCGCTGTACGAGGGATCGACCGTTCAAGAGTTCACTCACATGTTCCGGCGCATCCTCGACACGATCGGCAGCGATTCCGACGCCCCCTGGAGACTTCCGGACCCGGCGCGAACCGCGCCCGAACTACTACACGTTCTGTAGTATCAAACCGGGTGCGCCTCGGCACCGAACGACCCTCCAGGAGTTCACTCGTGTCGACGATCAACGGCCTACCCGCTCACATCCTTCTCGTGCACTTCATCGTCGTGCTGGCGCCGCTGACCGCACTGCTCGCGATCGCCGCAGCCATCTCACGCCCCGTCCGCAACCGACTCGTCTGGCTGATCGCCGCACTGGCGGTGATCACGCTGATTCTGACCCCGCTGACGACCGACGCCGGAGAGTGGCTCGAGAAGCGGGTTCCTCGGTCGGAGGCGGTGCACGAGCACACGGAACTCGGCGACTGGATGCTGTACTTCTCGATCGCCCTGGTCGTCGTGGCAGCGGCGCTCGTCGCCGTGCACCTGCGCGAAAGGCGCGGCACCGCAGTGCCGCGCCGGCTGTCGGTCGTCGTGGTGATCCTCGCGGTCGTCGTCGGTGCTGCGACCATCGTCCAGGTGTATCGCATCGGCGAATCGGGAGCACGCGCGTCCTGGAGCGACGTGTCGGACACACCCTCCGAGGGCGCCGATTCCGAGTAGGCCGTCGGTGCAGCCCTACTCGAGGATCGTGGTCGCCGATTCGCCGGCCTCGGGCACGATGACGTCCTGCGTGACGTCGGTCAGAACCACGACGAGCGATATCAGAGCCGCGGCCACCACAGCGCAGGCGACCACGACGGTCCCCCGCGGCGCCACCGGTGGCGGGCCGCTCAACGCTCGGGCACGCGCGACGACGTCACCTCCCGTCCCGGATACCGTGTAGGACGCCCGATCCCGGGCGACATCTGCCCTGAGCAGCGCCGCCCGCGCCAACGCCGTCATCACGGTGGTGCGATCGGCGGCATCGGCGGCACACTCGTCGGCGTGCCGTTCCGCGGCGTGCCGCACGCGCGCCACCACGGGGCGCGCGAAGGGGTCGAGCAGAGCCGAGACCTCCGCCGCCTGAGTCCAGAAGGCGTGCCGGTAGCGGAGATGCGCACGCTCGTGATCGAGGACAGCACCGATCTCCGCGTCCGAGAGCGCCGACATCAATGCAGTCGTCATGACGATCGCGCCGCCACCGGACGGCACCGCGAAGGCGTCCGGGTCGGACGATTCGACGACCACCACCCCGTCCGTCGCGCGGGCAGTGCGTCCGAACGGAGCCGACCGACGCGCTGTTGCCGCGACTCGTCGAAGATGCATCGCCGACACCGCGACTCGCCACACGAGCCAGATCGCCAGGACGGCTCCGGCCACACGAGGCGGCCACGACGACGCCGACAGGAGCACTGCCGACACTGCGATCGACGACGCGACCACTGCGGCTGCGGACAGCGCGGACAACGCGGATACTCCCACCACTGCCCACCCCGGCGAGAGGTGCCGGTCGAGACGATCACCGAAGAGTCGCAACAGAATCGAGAACACCCAGGGCGCAGCGGCGACACCCACGAACGCGATCACGACCCGTTCACGTCGCGTTCGTCCTGGCGGGACAGCAAGTGCCGCAACGTGACCTCGTCGTCCGGATCGAGCGCGGCGACGAAGTTGGCGAGCACGTCGGCACGCGCCTGTCCCGCGTCGAGTTCGGACCGCATACGCATGGCAGCACGCAGGGCAGGCAGGTCCTCGTACGGGGCACTCAGCGCATAGACGAACGAACGACCGCGCCGTTCGCGGGCGACGAGCCCTTTCCCGTGCAGCCGCACCAGCGCGGTCATCACCGTCGTGTGGGCGAGGTCCGTTTCGAGAAGGCGCCGCACATCGGACACCGACAGTTCCTTGTGCCGGCCGAGAAGTTCCAGCACGGACTTCTCCAGTTCACCGGATCCCCTACGCATCTGCGCAGCTCTCGGCGTTCGGCATGCACCGATTCTAGCCGTGTGCCGGACGAGACTCAGGCCTTGTTCGCGCCATGGGTGATGCCGGACAGGATCAGGTCGACACCGGCGGAGAACTGAGCACGATCGTCGTGGTCCCGTAGCTGCGGCGACACGCGGTGCAGGAATGGGTACGCCCGCGGGTCCAGGCTTTCCCACCGCGTCGCCACCTCGTCCAGGAACGCCTCCCTGCTGATGCCGTCCCGGACGTTCCTGGCGTTGGCAGCGTTCTGGCCGCCAACGCCCAGGATGTAGTTCACCAACGCTGTCGCGGCGTCGAAGAGATCGCGTTCGTCGACGCCCAGTGTCGCGACCCGGCCGCCGATGGCATCGAACAGCTGAGCCAGCGCCGCTTGCCGGGGGTCACGGAGGAGGTGTGCGCCGACCCACGGGTGATCGTCGAGTGCGTCGAAGATTCCGAGCGCCAGTGTCCGGAGGCTTTCCATCGGGCCGTCGCCATCGTCGACGGACGAACGCATCACACGGGATACGACGAGATGCGTGGCCGCGTCCAGTAGCGCGTTCTTGTCGGCGACGTGCCAGTAGATCGCACCGGCTCCGGTGGACAACCGTGCCGCGAGAGCACGGAACGTCAACGCCTTCTCCCCCTCCGTGTCGAGGATGTCGATCGCCGCGTCGACGACGCGCTCTGTCGACAATGCGTCGGTGCGGCGCTGTCCGGTTGCCATGTCGTCCATCTTGACACATCTGGAACAACGTTCCACACTAATGGAACACTGTTCCAAACACGGAAGGATTTCCCATGGCGATCACTGTCGACATCGTCGGCGCGGGCCTCGGCGGTCTGACGCTGGCACGAGTACTCCATCGGCACGGCGCCGCGGTCAGGGTCTTCGAATCGGACACGTCCGCCGATACTCGAACGCAGGGCGGCCAGGTGGACATCCATGAGGAGAACGGCCAGAAGGCACTCGAGGCCGCCGGTCTCACACGCGAGTTCCGGTCGATCGTTCACGAGGGGGCACAGGCACTACGGATTCTCGATCCACACGGAACTGTCCTGCTGGACCAGCCGGACGACGGGGATCAGACTCGGCCGGAGGTTCTTCGCGGCGATCTACGCCGGATTCTTCTCGACGCACTGCCGCAGAACACGGTCAGGTGGGGACACAAGGTCGCCGGCGTGAAGCCTCTGAGCGGCGGCGGGCACCGCCTGACCTTCGCGGACGGGTCGACGATTGTCAGCGAACTGCTCGTGGGAGCCGACGGTGCATGGTCGAGAATTCGCCCACTGGTGTCGCAGTCGACGCCCCACTACACGGGGACGACGTTCGTCGAAACGTATCTGCACGACGTCGACGTACGCTTTCCGGCCACCGCGGACAGTGTCGGCCTCGGCGCGATGTACGCGCTGACACCCGGCCGGGGCATCGTGGCGCACCGCGAGGTAGGCAACGTTCTGCATGCCTACGTCGAACTCACCAGGCCCGCCGAGTGGATCGATACCCTGGACTTCTCGGACGCACCGAGTACGTCGGCACGCGTCGCGAAGGAATTCGACGGCTGGGCAACACATCTGACGGACCTGATCACCGGCAGTGACACCACACCCGTGGCCCGCAAGATCTTCGCGCTCCCCGACGGTCACCGATGGAGGCCGACGCCGGGCGTGACGTTGCTCGGCGACGCGGCGCACCTCATGCCCCCGTCCGGAGACGGAGCCAACCTCGCCATGTTCGACGGCGCCGAGCTCGGACGGTTCATTCTCGCGCACCCCGATGACCCCGATGCCGCGATCGCTGCGTACGAGGCCGAACTGTTCACGCGCACCGATTCCTTCTACGCGGATGCGCACGACATCGTGGATCTGTGCCTCGGTGAGCGTGCGCCGTACGGGCTGATCGAGATGTTCACCGGGGTGTGAGGTCGCGCGTCACTCGTATCAGTTATCGCGAGAGCCGCTCGCGCGCATATTTTCCCACGACCGCAACCGCTCCGTGACGGCGTGCTCGTACCCGTTCGTGGTGGGCTCGTAGAAGACCGGCCGGTCCATGCCGTCGGGGAAGTAGTTCGCGCCGGAGAATCCCGTGTCGGTATCGGGATCGTACCGATACCCCTCGCCGTAGCCGAGGTCCTTCATCAGCGACGTGGGTGCATTGAGAATGTGCTGAGGCGGCATCAGCGATCCGGTTCGCTTCGCCGCGGCACGTGCCTTACCGAAGGCGCGATAGACGCCGATCGATTTGGGCGCGGTCGCGAGATAGACGACGGCCTGAGCGATAGCGAGTTCGCCCTCGGGAGAACCCAAGCGTTCGTACACGTCCCAGGCGGCGAGTGCTTGATGCACGGCGTTCGGATCCGCCAATCCGATGTCCTCCACCGCGAAGCGAGTGATCCGGCGGGCGACGAACAGCGGATCCTCTCCCCCGTCGAGCATCCGCGCCAACCAGTACAGCGATGCGTCCGGATCGGACCCCCGCATCGATTTGTGCAGCGCGGAGATCAGGTTGTAGTGGCCCTCCTGCGACTTGTCGTACAGCGGTGCACGCTTCTGGACCGCCCGTGCGAGTCCGGCCTGATCCAGCGGCCCGGACAGGGCGTGCACCTGCTCGATCATGTTGAGCAGATACCGGCCGTCGCCGTCCGCCATCGCGATCAGTGCACCGCGGGCCTCGTCGGTCAGCGGCAGCGGATGGCTCAGAAGACCCTCGGCGCGGGTGACGAGCGTGCTCAGAGCGGCATCGTCGAGCCGCTTCAGCACGAAGACCTGACTGCGCGAGAGCAGAGCTCCGTTCAGCTCGAAACTGGGATTCTCCGTCGTGGCGCCGACCAGGACGATCGTTCCGTCCTCGACGTACGGCAGAAAGGAATCCTGCTGAGCGCGATTGAAACGGTGGATCTCGTCGACGAACAGCATCGTGCCGTGACCGGTCTCCCGCCGGATCTGTGCCGACTTGAACACCTTTCGAAGATCTGCGACGCCCGAGAAGGTGGCGGACAGAGGTTCGAAGGCCAGATCGGTCTGCTCCGCGAGAAGCCGCGCGATCGTGGTCTTTCCGCACCCTGGCGGCCCCCACAACACCATCGACACGAGTCGCTTCGTCTCGACCATCCGCCCGATCGGTGCATCCGGGGCCAGCAGATGATCCTGCCCGATCACGTCCTGCAACGTCCGAGGCCTGAGCCGGTCCGCCAGCGGGCGCGACGCGTCGTCCACCTCGAACAAGGACGGCTCCGACGTCACGATCGAATCCCGACGGAACTGCAGTGGTCGTCGATGTACACGCTGCCCTCCAGACGTCGTCGGCGGTCTCGAGACTACGCCGATGGCAGAAGCGACCGGTGGACCCGACGCGGCATCGTGTGCACACGCACAGCAGCGCCGCGACAACGGTGGACCGCGGTACCTACTTGCCGCGGCCACCACCGGAGATGATCGACGACATCATCACTCTCGGAAGAAGGGCAGTCGACGCATGAAGTCGGTATCCGGCAAGGTCGTACTCATCACGGGAGGCGCATCGGGCATCGGGCTCGAGACGGGACGTCGGCTGGCATCGATGGGCGCCCATGTCGTCCTGGTGGATCGGAGCGACATTCCCGCCGACGTCCTGGCGAGCCTCCCGACGTCACACCACGGACGGCACCGTGCGTTCAGCGCCGACGTCACCGACAGCGCATCCCTCGAAGCTGTTGTGACCGAGGTGCTGTCGGAATACGGCTGCCTCGATATCGTCCTGGCAAACGCCGGCATCGCGGAGGCCGGCACTGTCGCCATCAGCGACGTCGAGAACTTGGCACGTATCGTCGAGATCAACCTGATCGGTGTCATCCGGACCGTGCACGCGACGCTGCCGGCAATCACGGCACAGCGAGGTTTCTATCTCTTGGTCTCGTCGGCCGCCGCACTCAAAACTGTTCCCGGACAGGCTGCCTACGCCGCGGCGAAGACCGGAGTCGAAGCTTTCGGCGGAGGGTTGCGCCTCGAAGTAGCGCACAAAGGCGTCGGAGTCGGAGTCGCCCACCCTGCGTTCGTCCGGACACCGATGTTCGACTCCCAGCACAGGATCGCCGCCGTGCGCGACGGTATCGAGGAACTGCCGTGGCCTTTCGGTGTGGTGACCGAGCTGAGCGACTGCGTCGACACGTTCGTCGCTGCCATCGTCCGCCGTCGCCGAAAGGTGTACGTACCCGGCGCGCTCCGCGGAGTCGACACTGTTCGCGGCGTGTTCACCGGCCGGCTCTGGGATGCGATCCTGCGCCCGCGGATGCGGAAGACGGTCCCCGCTCTAGAACGCGGGATCCTCGACAGTCGAGCCGGCGGTGCGCTCCCTCGTCAGTAGCCACCAGGCCAGGACCAGGTCTGTCGTCCTGTCGATGTCCAGACCGGTGAGATCTCCGAACCGTGCGACGCGATTGCGGACGGTGTTGCGGTGGACGAACAGCGCGGCCGCGGTGTCGTCGACACGTCGATCGTGCTCGAGGTACGCCGCCACGGTGTCGATGATGTCGCGTCCGGACGGGCCGCGTTCCAGCAGCGGGGTGAGATGCGCAGAGGCGAGCCTGTCGGCCGACTCCTCCCCCAGCGCGAGCAACGGGAGGGGTCCGAGCGCCGCGAGATCGAGAACTCCCGCCCGGCCGAACCTGGTGGCGAGATCCAGGGCGAGGTGCGCCTGCCGGAACGACGCCCGAGCGCCCGATACCGGAAGCGCGTCGCCGACACCGACCGACACTGCCGCGTCCATCCCGTCGGGAACCCGGGGAAGCAGTGCCACCAGGAAACCGTCGATGACCGCGTCGACGACCACGAGACCGCCACCGCCGCAGCGGATACGAAGCATGGCTCGGACGTCCGACACTGTCGATGAGTCGTTCCACGCCAGGCATGCGACGCGGTAATGGTGCCCGATGTCGATACCGTGCTCCGAGGCGTGGGCCTGCAGTACCGCCGGCACGTACGAACCCTCGATCAGCTGCCGGAGAAGATCTGCGCGCCGCGTCGCACCCGCGACCGCACGCTCCTGAACCACCGTGTTCACCGCCGCCGAGTAGGACGTGGCCCATTCCCACATCATGTCCTGGATGTCGTCCACGGCGTCCGTCGACAGACCCTGCTCGGCCGCGTTCCGGCGAACCATCTTGAACAGCTCGCGCGCCCCGAGCTGGATGCTGTGGGCCACGAGTTCGAGCGGAATCGTCTGACCGGCCCACAACCGGACCAGATCGGTGACGTCGTGGGAGTCCACCTCGGGGGCATCGCTGCGCAGACGTCGGAGCACGATGTCGAGGATCGCGCGAGTGTTGCGCTGCACCTCGGCGTGCGTGACAGAGTCGTACACGGGAATGTCTCTGCGATACAACGTGGTCAGCTCGGATGCCACGGCATCGAGTTGGTCGTCGGCATCGGCGACGAGGGAGGTGATGCGCGCGGCGATCTCGCGCTCTCGTGTCATCGCCCTGTCGTCACCCATCGTGGTCGCCTCTCGTCGTCACGAGCGTGTCATATCCTCCGTCGCGAGGCGCCGGATCTCGGGTGCGGCAGCTCGACTGCGCGCCGTGAACACGCGTGTGGGCAGCGCGGCGCGCAGGACCAGCAGTACCCGACCAACTCGCGGGTACACCGTGCGCGCCGAGCGCCGTTCCAGAGACCGAACGATGTGCGGCACGATGTCGTCCAGCGGTGTGACCGCACCGAAAGGCCCCGGTAGCGCCGCGAGTAACGCAGCGAAGGCGGGGCGCCCCATTTTTCCGGTGACCATGGCGGTGTCGATCCACCCGGGGTGGAGCGACCCCACCCGCACCCCCGTTCCGCTCAGTTCCAGCCGAAGTGAATCGGCGAATGCTTCCAATCCGGCTTTGGCCGCTGCGTACGCCGTGTGTCCGGGCTGATGCGCGAACGACGCCCACGAGCAGGTGAACGCCACGTACCCACGTGACGCCATGACCGCGGGCAGTGCAGCCCTCACGACGTTGTGCGCGCCGATCAGGTTGATGTCGACGACGCGTTTCCACGCACCCTCCGGGAGAAGGTCGACGGGCCCGTACTCGGACACCCCGGCGTTGGCCCAGACGATGTCGATGCGACCCCGGTCGGCGACGACCGTGTCGATCACCCGTCGGCAAGCGTCGGCATCCCGAACATCGAGAACATGGGTGTCGCAGTCGCCCACCAGCGACTGCGCGGTGCGAGCCAGTCCGCCCTCGTCCACATCGAGCAGTACGACGGTCGCGCCACGCTCCGAACATGCTCGGGCCGTGGCGGATCCGATCCCGCCCGCCGCTCCGGTGACGACCAGGACCATGCCGGTGAGATCGTGGCTCATGACTCGACCGCCGTCGGCGCGCCGACGACAGCGAGCGCCGACTCGGTGATGCTGCCGAGAACCAGATGCGGTCCACGACGGACGACGCCGGTCACCATCTTGTACCCGGGTTCCGACGACTGGAGGTCGTGGACGACGGTGCCGTGCTCGTCCACCGCGATCACCCAGGTCGTCGATTCGCCTTCGCGAACCGACTCGGGAAGTCGGTACGCGATCCGACGAAAGAGCCCCGGAAGCTGCGCGACCCGATCGTGGAGCGCACTGCGTGGGGTCGCCATCGCCACCCAGACGAGGTCGCCGTCGGCGGAGACGTTGTCCGGGAACGCCGGCAGGTTGTCCTCCAGGACGGTCGGCGCGCCCGCTCGACCGTCGACGACCGGGTAGCGCGTGATGCGGAAGTCACCGGACGACGCCACCGTCACCGCGTCCTCCGCGTCCGACACGGTCAGTCCGTTCGGGAACTGGAGTCCGTCCACCAGGGTGCGGGCCGGCCCGTCCGGTGGGAGCACGGCGACTCGTCCGGTACCCGAGTGCTCGAGGAGATCCGCGAGGAAGTCGTGGAACCCGAACCGTCGGGTGGACACGGTGAAGTAGAGGGTGCCCGATCGACCGCGAACGATGTTGGAGGCGAACGTGATCGGCTCGCCGTCGAGCTGATCGACCAGCACCTCGACTCGCCCGCTCGCGAGATCGACGCGCAGAACGCCTCGTTCCGCGTCGCACACCAGGACCGTGTCGTCGTCCAGCACGGTGATGCCGAGCGGACGGCCTCCGGTGTCGGCAAGTGTCTCGACCGTGTGGGTGGTGCTGTCGAAGGTCACGCGCAGGATGCGCCCGTCTTCGAGTCCTGTCAGCACACGCCCCTGCGAGTCCAGCCGCACATCTTCCGGTCCTCTGCCTGGAAGTTCGAGACGCCTGATCGGCGACATACGCTGCGCGCTCGACGCCCGCCGCGCTCGGTCGGTGGCCTTCGGCGGCGTCCACCGAACGGGCCGCAGGCGGGGAGCCGGCCTCGACGTGGGTCGTTCGGCGTCACCCGGCTGCGCGGTTCCCGTGATCACCGCTGCCACAGCACCTGCCGAACTCCACGGAGCGCCGTGCCCTTCCCGCGGGAGAGGGTAGGCGGACACCCCTCGGCCGGACGCACTGTCGGCCATGGCGCTCGAATCCACGCGCCGATCGTCGAGTCCGTAGACGACGGACACGGGACACTCGAGCGTCCCCAGCCGTGGACCCAGTGGCATCCCGTCCAGGTAGGTGTCGACCGCCGCGGACGATGCGCGAAAACGTTGCAGCCCGGTGTCACGGAGATCCCGCACGGCGAAGTCCGGAACGGCACCGCCCGGCAGGAATGCCGTAGCGAGGCCACGCTCCAACGACGTGTCCGGCAGCGCACTCCACACGGCCGCACCGAGCACCGGAATCCCCAACACCGTTTCGGAGAAGCCCCGTGCCGTGAGTCGGGACGCCACCGTGGGCGGAGTGGCCACCAGCACGAGGCGGCCCACGAGCGTCGGAAACTGTTCGGCGACCGACGTCGCCACCAGTCCCCCTCGCGAATGACCCACCAATATCACGGGGCCGAGGTCGGCTGCTCGAATCCGGCGCGCGACGTCCAGCGCATCGACCTCGATCGACTCCGTGCCCGCAAGATCCGGCGCTGACACCGTGCCCGGGAGCAGAGGTCGCACGCGATCCCAGATCGCGTGCGACCCACCGAGACCGTGGAGAAGGACGATCGGGTCGGTCATCGCGACACTGCCGTCGGCCGAACATTGTGGCGGGCGGGGTCGAATCGCACTGCGCGGCTGCGATATCCGAGGATGCTGCCGGGCCACAGGTTGCTGTTGCGCCCGGCGGGATCGAGATACCAGCTCGAACATCCGCCGCTCGTCCAGACCGTCCCCTCGGTCAGTTCGTCGATCCGCTCGGAATACTCGGCCTGCGCCCGCTCCGTCGGCTCGATGGACCCGCGCGCCTCGATCGCGTGCCTCATGGCGCGTTCGATGTACTGCAGTTGCGACTCGAACATCATGATGACCGAGGTGTGTCCGAGAGCGATGTTGGGACCGTGCATCAGGTACAGATTCGGGAAGCCCGCGACGGTCGTACCCAGATAGGCACGGGGGCTCTCACCCCAACTGTCCGCCATCGTGCGCCCATTTTCATCGATGATGCTGTCCGTCAACGGAAGTCGGCTCGTGTCGAAGCCCGTGCCGAAGATGATCGCGTCGACCTCGTGAGTAGTTCCGTTCGCGTCCACGACCCCGGTGCGCGTCACCGTCGAGACACCGACCGTCTCGACCGCGACGTTCGGCTGCGCGAGTGCCGGGTAGTACTCGTCGGACAGCAGAATCCGCTTGCAGCCCATCCGGTACGACGGTGTGAGCTTCTCGCGCAGGACCGGATCGCTCACCGCATGGTGCAGATGCGCGCGGCCCTCCTTCTCCCCGATGCGCATCAGAGCCGGATTCCGGAACGCCAGCAGCTTGATCTCGCGCTCGGCGTAGATCTTCGCGCGGGCAGCTCGCTGGAATCCCGGCACCGACTTCAGGAGCCGACGCTTCTTCGCCGAGATGGGTTGGTCGTCCCGCGGCATGACCCAGGGAGCGGTCCGCTGGAAGACCGTGAGGGACTGCACCAACGGTTGGATCTTCGGAACGAACTGGATCGCGGACGCACCGGTACCCACGACCGCGACACGCTTTCCGGTCAGATCCACGTCGTGGTCCCACTGCGACGAGTGGAACACCGGACCGTCGAAGTCGTCGATCCCCTCGATGGAGGGTAGTGACGGGTCGGCCAGCGACCCGGTCGCGACAACGACGTGGTCCGCCGTCGACGTTCCCCGCGCCGTCTCGAGCGTCCACCGCCCCGTGGACGCATCTCGCGTCACGGACGTCACCGGGCAGTTAGTCCGCAGTCGCGGCAGCAGCCCGTGCGTGCGGGCGACGTCGTCGAGATACGCCCTGATTTCCGACTGCCGGGCGTAGGTGTGACGCCAGCGATGACTCGGCGCGAACGAGAAGGAATACAGCAAACTCTGCACATCGCAAGCAGCGCCCGGGTAGTCGTTGTCGCGCCAGACACCGCCCAACGTCGAGGCGCGTTCGAACAGCACGACGCTGCCCTTGTGCAGACTTTCGAGGCGGATGGCGGCCCCGATACCCGCGAAGCCGGAACCGATGACGGCCAACACGTGATGGTCGGGGCTCGATCGAGGTGTCGTCATGACTGGTGCTCTTCCGCTGATTAGGACGTTCTGGACAGTGTCGACCACTCGACGACCTCCGCCGGAAGGTGATCCGGCAGAACGAAGACGCCGTCGAGCTCGAGCACTCGGTCGGGCGCCACGGACCCGCCTGCCTTGTCGATGATGCGGACGGACACCAGTGCGGTGGCGTAGTCGATGTCGCCGATGTGGAAGATCTGCTGGAAATACAGATTCTTCGCATCGGTGCCGAGCAACCGTGTCCGCACGCGAAAGGCCTTGGGGAAAGTCAACGACCGGCCGTACGTGATGGTCTGCGCGGTGACCACCGGAGACCACCCGCGGGCTCGGAACTGCCGCCACAGGCCGGTCTTCGCGTAGTACGCGATGCGGGCGGCGTCGAGAATCGACAGGTACCGACCATTGGTCATGTGCATCAGGATGTCGAGATCGACGAGCTGCACGCGGAAGCGTGTCTCCAGTGAATCCCCGACCCGAGCGGTCCGGCCGAAGCCCCGCATACGCAGAAGCCAGCGGATCGTCATGATCACGTCTCGACATCCCTCCCGTACGTGCCGTCCGACCCGATCAGGTCGATCCCCCCATCCTGGGTGACGAGCGTCGACCGAACGATGGATGTCGGGACATGACGTCGCCAGGGCGGGTGTGCACGTGCACAAGGCCGACGATGTAACGGACGGCGCGTCTGCACCGACCAGGTGGTATGACTCTGTCGCTGATCACCCGTTCGTGCCTCGTTGCCGCTGTCTGCACGGGAGGCCTTGTCCTGTCGTCCGGAACGGCATCCGCCGAGGTCGTCGACCTCGA
This sequence comes from Rhodococcus sp. MEB064, assembly GCF_000834565.1. Classification (NCBI taxonomy): domain Bacteria; kingdom Bacillati; phylum Actinomycetota; class Actinomycetes; order Mycobacteriales; family Nocardiaceae; genus Rhodococcus; species Rhodococcus sp. MEB064. The sequence goes on along the minus strand of NZ_JXQS01000006.1, from coordinate 25,875 downwards.
CATACTTCCCGGCCTCAGCCTGGGGCCGACGACGCCCTACGGCGTCGGCTGCACCTACATCGCCGTCGCTCGTACCGCAGATGCGTCCGGACCGCGTGTGGACATCGCACCGCTCGATCCCGATTCGATCATGCCCATCGAGGAATTCGCGTGGCAGTTCGACCCCTACTGGTCGTCGCCGGTGATCGCCGGATACAAGGTGTCACTGTGGACCCCCACGACGCCCGGCGAACATTCGCTCATGGCCTACGAGACCTCCGCAGGTGGACCCGTCGCCACCGTGACCGTCAACCCCGCCACTCCTGTCGGCCCGCTGTGCTTGGTTGCGCCCTGACCACCTGAAAGGTTGGTGCTCGCCGTCGGCATCTCGCGAGTACGGTCGACATGTCGAACGCGAGGACCGGGGGATCTCATGGTCGCTATTGCTGTTTTCCACTCTGTTCTCGGAGTGCGACAGGGTATTCGGGACGCCGCCGACCACCTGCGGGATGCCGGTCACGATGTGACTGTCGTCGACCAGTACGAAGGTCGGTCCTTCGACGACTACGGTTCTGCCCAAGCATTCGCCTCGGACATCGGGTTCCCTGCATTGATGCAAAGGGCACTGACCGGGGTGTCGCACCTACCCGACGGCTTCGCCCTCCTCGGGTTTTCGAATGGAGGTGGAATGGCGACTTTCGTTGCTACGCGGCGCCGAGTGAGGGGTGCGGTGCTCTGCTCCGGAGCTCTTCCGCTCCACATGATCGACGTCGATCGCTGGCCTGACGGTGTTCCGGTGCAACTCCACTACGCGGTCGACGACCCGTTCAAGACTGCCGGATCGGTCGAATCGGTGATGGCATCGGTGAATGCCGCCGGTGCGCCGGCCGAGTACTTCCAGTACCCCGGTAGCGGTCACCTTTTCACGGATGTGGAGATGCCCGGCGAATTCGACCCTGACGCAACTGCGCATTTCTGGACTCACGTCGACCGGTTCATGTCCTCTTCCGACGCCCCGGTCCACTCGACCGACGGCGGAAAAGCTCGGGACTGATCGTGGACCTTGACCACCGCCTGGCGGGGGTCGATGTCCACGATCGGCGCCCACGCTCTATTCCTTGCGCGACTCCTGGCCCTTCTCCGGGTGGGACGGCAGGAAGACGAGCGTGAGAACCGCGGCCAAAGCCGTGACCGAACCCGCCACGATGCTGCCCGTGGAGAAGCCGTCGACGAACCCTGCGCGGGCGAGGGTGGACAGCTGATCACCCAGGGTGGCTCCCGTGTCCCCGAGCGTCACCGACACCTGTTGTGCCGCAGCGAGAGCGGCGCCGACAGACTCGCGGGCAGGCTCGAGAACGGCGGTCGGCAATTCGGAATCCAAGCCGTCTCGGTAGACCGACAGCGCGACCGACCCGATGACCGCGACGCCGAGGGTGCCGCCCAGTTCACGGGTCGCATCGTTGACCGCCGACCCCATGCCCGCCTTGTCGTTCGGCACGACGCCCATGATCGCCTCGGTCGCCGGGGCGCTGATCAATCCGAGGCCGGCGCCGAGCAGGATCATCTGCCCGGCAATCTGGAGGTACCCGGTGTCCGTACCCACCGTCGATGTCCACGCGAAGGCAAGAGTGAGAGAGCCGAGTCCGCTCGCCACAACGATTTTCGTGCCGACTGCGACTGCGAGTCGAGGTCCGATCAGTGATAAGAGGGCGATCGAACTCGCGACCGGAAGCATCCGGACGCCGGTCTCGAATGCTCCGTAACCTCTCACGGATTGGAAGTACTGCGTCACCAGGAAGATGAAGCCGAACATCGCGAAGAAGGCGCTGGTGACCGCGCCGCTGGCCGCGGTGAATCGCATGTTGGTGAACAACCGCACATCGAGCATCGGATGCTCGGCCCGAGCTTCGCGGATGACGAAGGCTGTCAGAAGTAGTGCTGCCACAGCGAATCCGGCAAAGGTTGCTCCGGACGACCATCCGCGGTCAGGCGCCTCGATGATGGCGTGAACGAGTGAACCCAACGCCAGGATGGACAACGCCAACCCGGATTTGTCCAGTGGTGGCGTGGACGGGTCACTCGAATTCGGCACCAGACGAACCGCGAGAAGTATGGTGAGCGCCGCCGCCGCCGCGTTGAACACGAGTGTGGATCCCCACCAGAAATGCTCGATCAGCGCGCCGCCGATGACGGGACCGACAGCGACGGAGATTCCTGTCGCCGCGCCCCACAATGCGATCGCGGTGACGCGTTCCGACCGTTCCGTGAACACATTCGTCAAGATCGACAGGGTTACGGGATAGACCACCGCCGCCGCGATACCGGCCAACGCCCGCCACAGAATGAGTTGATCGGCGTTCCCACTCCACGCGCCGCCCAGCGATGCCACGAGAAACAGGAGCAGGCCGCCGAGCAGGAACGGCCGGCGCCCGAACCGGTCGCTCAGCGATCCTGCAGCGAGAACCAGTGCCGCGAACGCCAGGTTGAACGCGTCGACGATCCAGAGCAGATCTCTCGTGGACGCACCCAGCGCGCCGACCAGGGTGGGCAGCGTGATGTTGACGATCGTCGTCGAGACGTTGACGACGAACACGGCGAAGCACAGCGTGAGCAGAACCGCGGGCTTGGATCGGCGAGACGTCGACGACTGAAGAATCTGCATAACAGGTTTATAGCAGTTCACAGCGGTCAATGTGTGCGGAAGGTGGCGGCAGTCGAACTCGAGTGCATGGCCGAGGTGAGAGCATGGTGGGTATGTCCACGCCTCGACCGCCGGATGACGTTCCGGTTCGTGAACGACTGATCGCTGCAGCCGTTGCAGTGCTCGCAACGGACGGACCGGGCGAACTGAAGGTTCGGCGGATCAGCGAGCAGGCCGGGTCGACGACGATTTCGGTCTACCACCACTTCGGCGACATGCGGGGGCTCCTCGACGAGGTGGTCGCTCGGGGCTACGACACCCTGAAAGCTGCGATGCTCGAGGCGGAGAACGTCCATGCCGACCCCGGCGCACAACTGTTCGCCATGGCCCTGTCCGCGCGAGACATGGCTCTGGCCAACCCTCATCTGTACGACTTGATGTTCGGGCTGTCGACCCGCGGAGGGATCCGTGCTGCACCACCGAAGAAAGGCGGTGCAGCACGACGTCACTTCACAGAGGCCTATGCAGTGTTGGTTCGCTCGTGCGGGCGCTTGGTCGACACCGGTCGCACCGAGGGGTACACCGGCACGCAGATCGCGGCGCAGTTGTGGAGCATGGTGCACGGTTTCATCTCACTCGAGGCCGCGGGGCAGTACGACGACCTCACCGACACCGTCACAGAGTTGCTCGCGCCCATGGCGATCACGCATTTCATCGGAATGGGAGATACCCGCGAACGCGCGACGATCTCCGCAGCGATCGCGCATCATGGCTGGACGGAGCGGGCCCGGATGTAGCGGTGCCCCCAGTCGGACTCGAACCGACAACACAAGGATTTTAAGTCCTCTGCCTCTGCCAATTGGGCTATGGGGGCCTGTCGCGGAATACCCTATCGGGCGATGCGATCAGCTGGTCTCCACGGGCCGATCGGGATCCGACGACCATGCAGACCACGATCCGGGATAGAGGGTCGCATCGACGCCGGCCACCGCGAGAGCTGCAATCTGGTGGGCAGCGGTCACTCCGGACCCGCAGTAGACCGCCACCTGGTCACCCGGTCGAATGCCTAACGCGCGGAACCGGTCTCGCAGGGTCGACGGATCCGCGAAGACACCGTCGCGAGTCAGATTGTCCGACGTCGGCGCACTGATGGCGCCCGGGATGTGGCCGGCTCGTGGATCGATCGGTTCCACCTCACCGCGGTACCGCTCCCCCGCGCGCGCATCGAGAACCGTGCCTACGAACGTCGCCACCTCGTCCGACGACACCGTCGGCAGGTGCCCCGGCGACAACGTCACCGTTCCGACGCGCGCCGCAGTCTCCTCGCCGGAACGAGTCTCTCTGCCAGCTGCGGTCCACGCGCCCAACCCACCGTCGAGCAGGCGCACGGTGGACAGGCCTGCCCACCGCAGCAGCCACCAGGCGCGCGCTGCGGCGAGGTTGCCGGTGGCGTCGTAGGCCACGACTGTCGACTCGTCGTCGATTCCCCACCGCCGTGCGTTGGCCTGCAGATCGGCGATGTCCGGCAGAGGATGACGACCGTCCGTGGGATCGCCGTGGCCGGCGAGTTCGGTGTGCAGGTCGACGTAGACGGCGCCGGGGATGTGCGCGTCCACGTATTTGCGATGGCCCTCCGTATCGCCCAGAACCCATCTGACGTCGAGAAGCACCGGTGGACGGGACGACTCCAGCGCAGCCGACAGCTCGGACGCGGTCCACAGAATCTCCGACATACGGGTGATGGTACGACGCACCGGGCGCGGCCGGGTCCGCCGTGCGCAGCGCCCGGCCGTGGGCGCACTCTGCACAGTCCGCTCTGCGCCGCGCGCAGCGCTCGGCGGCCGACACGGGCCCGTGGCGCACCCACAACCGGGCGCGGCATCTAGGCCGGAATCACGGGCGCCTCGAAGGTGAACGTGGTCCCGAGCAACCAGACGAGCAGGAGCACCACCGGGAAGTGGAAGATGAACTGCAGGAACGTGAATCCGATCAAGTCACGCGCCCTCAGGCCGAGCACGGCGAGGAGCGGGAGCATGAAGAACGGGTTGATCAGATTGGGCAGCGCCTCGGCGACGTTGTAGATCTGCACGGTCCATCCGAGGTTCATCTGCACATCGGTCGCCGACTGCATCACGTACGGCGCTTCCACCAACCACTTGCCGCCGCCCGACGGGACGAACAATCCGAGGATGACGGTGTAGACGGCGATGACGACTGCGAAAGCGCCGCCTCCACCCACCTCGGTGAAGAACGTCGCGAGGTGCTCCGAGACGGTGAACCCGCCGCGCCCTTCGGATTTCGTCAGGATCGCGGCCATGGCGGCGTACAGCGGGAACTGCACCAGAATGCCCGCTGTCGCCGGCACGGCCTTTGCCACCGAGTCGAGGAAACGTCGGGGAGTGCCGTGCAGCACGAGCCCCAACATCAGGAACACCAGCAGATAACCGTTCAAGCTGCTGACGACCGACAACACGGGCTTGGACAGCAGCTGCGACACCAGCCAGCCCAGCGTCATCGCCCCCGCGAGGATCGGGAGGACACGGCTGTACTCCAACCATTCTCCCGGCCGCGTGCGAGTGGGCGGTTCGGCGATCGTGTCGTCGAGGTCGACCGACATGGCGTCGGCCGTCTTGATCGCGGGTCCTGTGGGCGCCGACAGGTGAGCGATGATCACCGTCAGCACGATGATGATCACGCACATCAGCAGCGACTGCCAGGTGAAGATCGTGGTCCCGAAGTCGAGCACACCGGTGATCTGCAGCAGCGCCGGTGGGAGCGAGCTCGCGGTGGCCTGCAACTGGGCGGCCGACGACGACATGCCCAGTGCCCAGACGGCTCCGAGTCCCATGAAGGCCGCGGCACCCAGAGCTCGGTAGTCGACGCGGAGGTCGGTGCGGCGTGCGATGGCGCGCGCCAGCAGTCCGCCGAACACCAACGACAGTCCCCAGTTGAGGAACGACACCGAGCACGACATCAGAGCGACGAAGCTGACTGCTGTTCGCGGACTGTTCGGCAGCGCTGCCAACCGGGTGATCAATCGGGCCACCGGCGGCGACGTGGCCACCACGTATCCGGTGAGAACCACCATCGCCATCTGTAGCGTGAACGCGGTCAGATCCCAGAACCCGTTGCCGAAAGCGTCGACGACGTTCTGTGGCGACGACCCGTTGGCGAACGCTGCCACTGCCACCACCAGCACGCCGACCAGAGCGAAGATGTAGGCGTCGGGAAACCATTTCTCGGTCGCACGGGCCAGGGCCTGCGCGGTGCGCGCCAGACCCTTCTCGGTGGGAGCCTTCTCGCTCGAGGATTCGGTGTCACGAACGGTCATCGATGGGTCTCCTGCTCGTCGACGAACACTGTGTCGGGGGGCACATGTCCGATACGACCCAACACCGTCGACCCGACGGAACACAAGGGACATCGCCGCAGGCGCGTTCTGCGGTAATGCAGGCCGCGCAGTGACAGAATTGCGCCATGTCGACCGAGAACGACGTCAGAGAGATAGCGCTGTCGCTGCGCGGGACTTCCGAGAAGCCGTCCTACGGCACACCGGGGTTCCGCGTGAAGGACGTCCTGTTCGCACGGTTGCACGAGATGCCGGACGTTCTTCTCGCCTGGCGGCCGAGCATCGACGATCGCGAGGACCTGATCCGGTCCGACCCCGACAAGTACTTCACCACCGACCACTATGCCGAGCACTCCTCGGTGCTCATACGCTTACCGGCCGTCGACAAGGACGAACTGCGGGAACTCCTCGAAGAAGCGTGGGAGGCCCGCGCACCTGCCACTGTGCGGAAGCTGGGTCCCCGCCCCGACTGATCGCCGCTCACAGCGAACACCCGGGTACGTCCCAGCCCCACTGCAGTCATGGCGCCGAAACTCAGGCCCATGAACACCTCCTTGTCGCCCGAACGGACCGCCGTGCGCCCCGCGCCATGCGGTCCGGTCGTCCATCGATGGTGGCGCGACGTGTCCGCGCTCGCCGGATGGTCCGTACTCCTGGTCGTCGTCTCGCTGTGGGTGTCGGACGGAGGCGTGCACGACCTGGCAGGGTCGTGGGACACCGCGCTGACATCCTCCGGCCGCCTCCTGGGACTGATCGCGTCCGCACTGATGCTTCTGCAGATCTTCCTGATGGCGAGGGTGCCCTGGGTGGAGAAGGCTTGGGGCCAGCAGAATCTGACTCGACTGCACGGTGTGGTCGGCTTCACCTCGTTCGCCGCGATGATGGGGCACATCGTCCTCGTCACGGCCGGGTACGCCGCCGCCGATCCCAGCCGGATCGTCCCCACCGCGGTCGATCTCGTCCTGAACTATCCCGGCATGGTGCTCGCCGTACTCGGAACCGCCGCGTTGATCATGGTCGTGGTCACCTCCATGCGCGTGGCACGGGGACGGCTGCGCTACGAGTCGTGGCACCTTCTCCATCTGTACGCCTATCTGGGTACCGGCCTCGCCCTCCCGCACCAGCTCTGGTCCGGCCAGTCCTTCCAGCAGTCGACGACGGCGACCGTGTTCTGGTGGGGTCTCTACATTCTTTGTGCCGGAACGGTTCTGGTGTACCGCATCGGCCTGCCGGCGTGGACGTCGCTCCGATCGCCGATACGGGTGATCGGCGTCCACCGTGAGAGCGAGTCGGTGGTCTCGGTGACAGTGGGTGGTCCCGGGGTGGCCAGGCTCGACGCGCACGGGGGCCAGTACTTCCAGTGGCGTTTCCTGGACGGCCCGGGATGCTCACGCGCACATCCGTATTCGCTGTCCGCGACACCGGACGGCACGACTCTCCGGTTCACCGCCGCGATCGTCGGAGACGGCTCGTCCCGACTCACGCAGCTGCGCCCCGGAACGAGGGTTCTCGTGGAGGGACCGTACGGGCACATCCACGCCGGCGCTCGCACGCAACCGAAGACTCTGCTCATCGGCGCCGGCATCGGCATCACTCCGATGCGCGCGCTGATCGAGGACCTCTCGACGTCGCCGGGTGACGTCATGGTGATCAACCGCGCCCGCACGCGTGCCGACGCCGTCCTGCACGACGAACTCGTCAACATCACGCATCGCCTCGGGGCCGGATACGCGGTGGTGGACGGGCACCGCATTCCGGGACGCGACAGCTGGCTCCCGGTTTATGCCGCTCGCTGGTCCGACACTCACGTCCTCGCCCGGCTGTGCCCCGACGTCGCGGACCGTGACGTCTTCGTCTGCGGCCCTCCCGAGTGGGCCGCAGCAGTACGTCGGGCCGCGTCGGCCCTCGGCACACCGCCGCGACAGATCCACACCGAAAACTTCTGACACTACGACTCTCGAGGGACATCATGCGCCGCATATCCTGGTGGTTCGCCAGCACGGTCACCGCCGTCGTTCTGGCATTCAGCTACCACACATCCACCGGAACGACGCCGATGACGGCTGTCGTCGCCACCGCCGCCGCACCCACGGATACCGCCGCGACCGAGACTGCGGTTCCCACGGCGATCGAGTCGAACACCACTGCCGCGCAGACTTTCACCGGCGAATCGGTCGACACTCGATGGGGTCCTGTCCAGGTTCGGATCACCGTCACGGACGGCTCCCTGAGTGACGCGACAGCCATCGTCTACCCCACCGCGAACGGTAAGGATCAGCAGATCAATGCCCGCGCACTTCCCGTCCTGGGCAGTGAGGCGGTCGCGGCGCAGAGCGCATCCATCGACATGGTCTCCGGCGCCACGGTCACCTCCGAGGGATATGTCCAGAGTCTGCAGTCCGCACTCGATCAAGCCCACCTCGCATGACCACCCGGGCATGGGTCGAGCAGATCATGGGCCTGCCGATCTCTCTGCACGTCCGGGCGGCCGACACCGATCGCGACGACATCGCCGACGCGGTTGCCGACGCGTTCACCGACCTACGCCGAGCCGATGCCGTGTTCTCGACGTGGCGCGCCGACAGTGACGTGATGCGCTGCCGTGCAGGGACTCTGACCCTTGCCGCTGCTGATCCGACCGTCCTCGAGGTCGAATCGCTGTGCCGCCGCGCCCTTCAGGAGACCGGCGGCATCTTCACGACCGATCTGGTCGGGCCCGACGGATCGCGAGGTTTCGACCCGACGGGCGTCGTCAAGGCGTGGGCCGTGTCGCGAGCGGTGCGTTCGCTCACCGGTCTCGACGGCCTCGCCTACGCGCTCAACGCCGGCGGAGACATCGCGTTCGGCACCGGACGGGACGGTCAGGACTTCGGACCCTGGCGTATCGGTATCCAGGATCCGACGGACCGCGGACGGATTGCCGACACCGTGTCGCTGACCGTGGGTGCCGTGGCGACATCGAGCTCGGCCGAACGCGGCGGGCACATCGTCGATCCGATCACCGACCAGCCTGTGAGGCAGGACTTCTCGACGACGGTGGTCGGACCGGACCTCGTCTGGGCCGACATCTGGGCAACCGCGACGTTCGTCGATCCCACCGCGCTGAACGGTCGCGACGAGTGGAGGGACTACGGCCTACTGATCACCCACGGGCGACACTGAGCGCGATTCCGTCGAGGATGTCGTGTTCGCTGACCACCAGAGTGTCGATTCCGGCTTCGGCTCCGATGCGCTCGGCCAGCGTCGCCGCGATGATCGATCCGCCGCCGATGACGTCCACTCTGCCGGGGTGCATGGGCCCCAGCGCGGACCGGTCCGCCCGGGTCATCCCGACCAGGCGGTCGCACACGTCACGAAGATCGGTGAACGGTATGCGCGAGAGATGGATGCGGTCCGGGTCGTACGCCGGTAGGTTCTGTGCCACGGCGGACAGCGTCGTCATCGTTCCGGCCACTCCGACCCAGGTCCGAGCGTCCCGGACCGGCACGGCGTCGAACGCGGGCTCGAGGCGTTCCTCCACGAAGGCCTGACCTGCACGGCGCTCCGCTTCGGTGGGCGGATCGGACTCGAGGCAACGCTCGGTGAGACGGACGCAGCCGATGTCGGCCGAGTAGGCAGCGCGAACACCGTCGGCGTCACCGAGGACCAGTTCGGTGGACCCACCCCCGAGATCGACGACGAGGAACGGGCCGTCGGCGGGATCGAGGTCGCCGACCGCACCCGCGAACGACAGTCGTGCTTCTTCGTCACCCGAGATGACCTCGGCGACTGCATCCTTCGCGACCGGAGCGAGAACTCGGCGCGTCATATCGAAGAAGACCTGCCTGTTGTCGGCATCGCGTGTCGCCGACGTCGCGACCATGCGAACCGCGTCGACACCGCCGAGCCTGTCTATGATGCCCACGTACTCGGCCAAAGCCTTCTCGGTCCGTTCGATCGCTTCCGGTGCGAACGACCCGGTGGCGTCGACACCTTGTCCGAGACGGACCACCGTCATTTCCCGAGCGAGATCGTGAAGTCCGGAGTCGTCGATCTCGGCCACCAACAACCTGATCGAGTTGGTTCCGCAGTCGATGGCGGCGACTCTCATGCCCGGAGCTCCTCGATGGTGGGCCAGTCGGACGGGAGCGCGGTTCCACGCAGTTTGCCCTCTGCGGCCAGCGCCACGGACTCGTCGCCGAGCGGGTTGGCTCCCGGGCCCTTGGCCAGGGAATGAGCCATCAGCACGTGCAGGCACTTCACACGGTCGGGCATGCCGCCACCGGTGAAATCGGTTCCGAGGGGCTCGATCTCGTCGCGCTCGGCGAGATACGCCACGTGCGCGCGCCGGTACGCGGCGGCCAGATCCTCGTCGACCCCGAGACGCTCGGTCATCTCGCGCATCACGCCCGCCGACTCCTGCCGGCTGGCCTCGGCGGTGAGGCGGGGATCCGTCAAGTAGAAGAGCGTGGGGAACGGGGTGCCGTCGGGAAGTTTCGGCGCGGTCTTGACCACGGCCGGACGGCCGTCGGGTGTGCGATAGGCGATCTCCAGCACACCGCGGGGCTCGCGACCCAGTTGGGCGGAGACGGCGTCCAGATCAGCGGGCGACACGTCGCTCATGGGTGACAGCCTTTTCGTCTTCGGAAGTGGGGGGGTCAGCGTGGAGTGGTCGCCGTGGACCACAGATCGCTGTACCACGGGCCCGGAGGCGCCGGCGGCGGATCGTTCTCGATGTCCGAACGTGCACGCGCACCGGGCAATTGGACCTGGTAGGGGGTTTCGCCGGGCATGACGTAGCCGAGGCGCTCGCGCGCCTGGGCCGTGATGTAGGCGGGATCGTCCGTCTGAGCCTTGCGGATCTGCAGGTCGCGCACCCGCTCCTCGAGCACCTGCCGCTCGTCGGCGACAGCGACCGCGTCTCCGCGCTGAGAGATATATGTGCGCAACGGAACTGCGAGGGTCAGCGCGAGCGCGCAGATCACCACGGCCAACGCGACGGCTTTGCCCGTCGACAGGCCCAGGAACGTGCGGTCCTTCTTCTCACCACGACCACGGCGGGGCCGGCGCCCGACAAGCGCTGCGCCCTCGGTGACGACGTCGTTGACCACGCCCGAGACGGTCCGGGGCGTCGATGCCCCGGACCCGTCCCGGCGAGTGGATCGACCGGGACGCGCATCTCGGCGCGGCGAACGGCCACCCGGCCGCGCCGCGCTACGGCGACTGTCCCGATCACTCATGGTGCTGCTCAGCTGTCCTTCGACGTGAAGTCGAGTCGCGGGAACGCCAGTTCGCCCGAGTACCGAGCGGCATCGCCGAGCGCTTCCTCGATGCGGAGCAACTGGTTGTACTTCGCGACGCGCTCGCTTCGTGCGGGGGCACCGGTCTTGATCTGTCCGCTGCCCACGGCCACGGCCAGGTCGGCGATGGTGGTGTCCTCGGTCTCGCCGCTGCGGTGGCTCATCATGGTGCGGTAGCCACTGCGGTGCGCGAGGTCGACGGCGTCGAGAGTCTCGGTGAGCGTGCCGATCTGGTTCACCTTCACCAGCAGAGCGTTGGCCGCACCCTTGACGATGCCTTCTTCCAGACGCTCGGGGTTGGTGACGAAGAGGTCGTCGCCGACGATCTGGACGCGGTCACCGATGCTGTCGGTGAGGGCGACCCAGCCGTCCCAGTCGTTCTCGTCCAGCGGATCCTCGATGGAGACCAGCGGGTACTGGTCCAGGAGTTCCGCGTAGAACGCCGACATCTCCTCCGACGAGCGGTTGCTGCCTTCGAACGCGTATCCCGTTCCGGCGGTGTAGAACTCGGTGGCGGCGACGTCGAGCGCCAGCGCGATGTCGGAGCCGAGCGTCAGACCGGTCTTGCCGACGGCCTCGGAGATGAGGTCCAGGGCGGCCTTGGTGCCGGCGAGGTCCGGCGCGAAACCGCCCTCGTCGCCCAGGCCGGTGGACAGGCCCTTCTCCTTGAGAACCGACTTCAGCGAGTGGTACACCTCGGCGCCCCAGCGGAGCGCTTCCTTGAAGGTCGGTGCACCGATAGGGGCGATCATGAATTCCTGCACGTCGACGCCACTGTCGGCGTGCGCGCCACCGTTGATGATGTTCATCATCGGCACGGGGAGGATGTGCGCGTTCGGGCCACCGAGGTAGCGGAACAGCTCGAGGCCGGCGGACTCCGCAGCAGCCTTGGCGACGGCGAGCGAGACGCCGAGGAGCGCATTCGCGCCGAGGCGTGACTTGTCGGCCGTGCCGTCGAGGTCCAGCAGAGCCTGGTCGACGGTGCGCTGCTCGATGGCGTCGAGGCCGATGACGGCCGGCGCGATCTCGTCGAGCACGGCGTTGACGGCCTTCTCGACGCCCTTGCCCTGGTACCGGTCTCCGCCGTCGCGAAGCTCGACGGCCTCGTGCTCACCGGTCGAGGCACCGGACGGAACGGCTGCGCGCGTGAGCGTGCCGTCGTCGAGTGCGACCTCGACCTCGACCGTGGGGTTGCCACGTGAGTCGAGGATCTCGCGAGCTCCGACCTGTTCGATGATGGCCACGAATGAACTCCTAATCAGGCATGTGGATGGTGCAGGCACTGCTCGCCCCACAGACTAGCCGGAGGGACGTGTACCGACGGAGTAGGCGGCGGCCGCGTCGCGCACATCCCTGGAGTAGACGCCCGACTGGTTGTACGCGAGGAGCGCCCGTTGCCACCCCTCGGGAGTGGTGAGGTCGCCGCCCCGCGCGCAGAGGTAGCGGCCCGCGGTGAGGGCTGCATCGTCGAGGTTGTCCGGGTCTGCCCGGCCGTCACCGTTGGCGTCGACGCCCCACTTGCGCCACGTCTCGGGAATGAACTGCATGGGCCCCATCGCCCGGTCGAACGTCGTGTCGCCGTCGAGTTCCCCGCCGTCCGTGTCGGCGATCTCGGCGTTGCCGGCAGTGCCGTTCAACGGCACGCCGCGGATGGGAGGCGCCGACGTCCCGTCCACGCCGACGGACGATCCGGCGAAGGTTCCGTGCCGACTCTCGATGTAGCCGATCCCCGCCAGGGTCGTCCAGGCCAGCCCGCACCCGGGCGCCGACCGTGCCATCACCGCGGCCGCGTGTCCGTAGGACTCGAGTGCGGTCGATCCGATGCCGAGCGGATCGGCGAGTGGGGCGGCCCAGTCCACCAACAGATCGGCCGATCTACCGGGGGCGTCGACGTCGATGGGAGGTAGTGGGGCACCGGCACCGGGTGGCACTCCCTCGGGTATCTCGATCCGAGGCCGGTCGATCTCGCTGCACCCGGTCAGGACCACGGCGGCGATGAGGGAGACAGCCGCGCCGCGTCGACGCCCGAGGCGTGGTGGATGCATGACTCCATCATCCCGACAGAAAGTAATAAACAGTTAAAGAGAAACTAAAGTCCTGATCGAGCGCTGTTTTCCGGCCTTCTGCCCGTGTATGTTCAGCATCGAGTGAGGGTCGCCTTGCCTAAGACCTGTCGCTACTACGTCCTTCCCAGGAGAACCTGCCGTGTCCACACTCCTCGTCGCAGCGTCCGCGCCCTCCGTGGCCACGCAGATGGTCGGCAGCGGTCTGATCGGACTCCGCGAGGGACTGGAAACAGGCATCGTCGTCATGATCCTGGTCGCCTTCCTGGTCAAATCCGATCGTCGGGACGCGCTCCGATGGGTGTGGGTCGGCGTCGGATCGGCAGTCGCGATGGTCGCTGCGGTATTCGCCGTCATCCACCTCGGCACGTCCACTGTCACCGGCCTGACCGCAGAAATCATCGCCGGGGCGGCATCGCTCGTGGCCGTCGCCATCGTCACCGGCATGGTGCTGTGGATGCGGACCGCCGCGGCGTCGATCTCGGGCAACCTCAAGGCCGGCATGGCCCGCGCGCTCGATGTCGGACCCGTCGCCGTGACGTCCCTGGCGTTCTTGGCCGTCGGCCGAGAAGGAATCGAAACTGCCCTCCTGATGGTCGGGTATGCCGAGAACACCAACGGAAGTTCATGGCCGCTGCTGGGGTTGCTGGCCGGAATCGCGACCGCTGCGGTCCTCACGGTGCTGCTCTACCTCGGCACGATCCGCATCGACTTCGCCAAGTTCTTCCGCTACACCGGCATCTTCCTCGTGTTCGTCGCGGCAGGGATCCTCGCCTACGGCGTGCGGGCACTGCAGATCGGCGGCGTCCTCCCCGGTGGCAGCGCCACCGCCTTCGACATCAGCGCCACCTGGGATGCCGGCAGCTGGTACGGCACCGTCGTCGCCGGAATCTTCAACTTCCGCCCCGAGCCGACCGTTCTCCAGGTCGCTGCCTGGGTGGTCTACCTCGCGGTCGTCCTTCCGGTGTTCCTCCGGCCTGCCGTCCGGCCGACAGCTGCCATTCCCCAGCCGCAACCCGCGGCCTCCTGACCCTCTCTGCATCCCGACCCCATTCTCGAAAGGGCCTTTTCTCCATGCGCACCACGACCCGACTTCTGTTCAGCGCGGCCGCGCTGCCCCTGGCACTGACGGCCTGCACCGAGAAGGAAACGCCGGTGGCAGCCGACGGCGGAGACATCATCGTCGACGCGAACGACAGCTCGTGCGACGTGGGCGCGACCAGTGCGCAGACCGGCAGCTCCACCTTCCAGGTGACCAACAACGGCTCCAAGGTCACCGAGTTCTACGTCTACGGTGACGGTGATCGCGTCATGGGCGAGATCGAGAACATCGGCCCCGGTGTCTCCCGCCAGTTGATCGTCGCCCTCCCCGAACCCGCCACCTACCAGACGGCGTGCAAGCCGGGAATGGTCGGCGACGGCATCCGCGGCGACTTCGTCGTCACCGGAGACGCTGTCAGCACCGACGCGGACGGCACGCTCGCCGAGGCGGCGGACGGGTACAAGCGTTACGTCGTCAGCCAGGTCACGGCACTGCAGGAGACCACCGCGACCTTCGTCGACGCCGTGAAGTCGGGAGACATCGAGAGCGCCAAGGCGCAGTTCCCGATCGTGCGGACCTACTACGAGCGCATCGAGCCGGTCGCCGAAAGCTTCCCCGACGACCTCGACCCCCGCATCGACCTGCGTGAGCCCGATGTCGAGCCGGGTACGGAGTGGACCGGCTTCCACCGCCTGGAGAAGGACCTGTGGGCGCAGGGTGTGCAGCCCGACACCGGTGCCGTCGCGGACCAGCTGAAGGCCGATGTCGACGAACTCGTCGCCGGTGTCCAGTCCCCCGACTTCGTCGTCGACCCGATCACCGTCGCCGGCGGGGCACAGGGCCTGCTCGACGAGGTCGCGCAGACCAAGATCACCGGCGAGGAAGACTTCTTCTCCCACACCGATCTCTACGACTTCCAGGCCAACGTCGACGGATCGCAGGCTGCCGTCGCAGCGCTGGCGCCGGTGTTGTCCGAGCGCGACCCCGAACTCGCCGCCACCATCGACCAGCGCTTCGCCGATCTCGACACCGAGCTGGCGAAGTTCCGTCAGGGCGACGGCTTCGTCTCCTACGACACGGTCACCGAACCGCAGCGCCAGGAATTGTCGAAGAAGATCGACGCGCTCTCCGCGTCGGTGAGTCAGGTGCAGGGTGTCGTCGCAGGCGCCTGAGCGCGAGTCCGACACGGACGCCGTCGCCACACCACCTCGGAAACTCTCCCGCCGAGCCCTCTTCGGCGGCGTAGGAGCGGGCGCAC
This sequence comes from Rhodococcus sp. MEB064, assembly GCF_000834565.1. Taxonomy (NCBI): domain Bacteria; kingdom Bacillati; phylum Actinomycetota; class Actinomycetes; order Mycobacteriales; family Nocardiaceae; genus Rhodococcus; species Rhodococcus sp. MEB064. The sequence goes on along the minus strand of NZ_JXQS01000006.1, from coordinate 10,264 downwards.
TCGCCGTCGGCGCAGGTGCGGTGATCGGCCGGACGACGGCTCCCGAGCAGCCCGTCGCGGCTCCGGCGGACGCCGTCGTACCGTTCCGGGGCGCGCACCAGGCAGGCGTCGTCACGCCCGCGCAGGACCGCATGCACTTCGTGACCTTCGACGTCACCACCACCTCTCGCGAGGACGTCGTCGCGATGCTCACCGCCTGGACGGCGATGGCGGAGCGGCTCACCGTCGGCGCCGAGTCGGTCCCCGGCGGCGTGGTCGGCGGCGGACAGTACGAGCCACCCGGCGACACCGGCGAGGCATACGGCCTGTTGCCGTCGAACCTCACGCTGACCGTCGGCTTCGGTCCCTCGTTCTTCGACAAGTTCGGCCTCGCCGACCGCAAGCCTGATGCGCTGCAGGAACTTCCGCGTTTCCCCGGCGACGACCTCGATCCCGCACGCAGCGGCGGCGACATCGCCGTCCAGGCCTGCGCCGACGACCCCCAGGTCGCCGTCCACGCCATCCGCAATCTGGCGCGCATCGCGTTCGGCACTGCGTCCGTACGCTGGTCGCAACTGGGATTCGGCCGCACGGCATCGACGTCGACGACACAGGCGACTCCTCGCAATCTGTTCGGTTTCAAGGACGGAACGAACAACCTCAAGGCCGAGGAGACCGCGGCCGTCGACGAGCACGTCTGGGTGGGCGAGGACGCCGGCACCGACTGGATGGTCGGTGGCACCTACCTGGTAGCGCGTCGTATCCGCATGAAGATCGAGCCGTGGGACCGCGCCGTACTGGGTGAGCAGGAACGCGTCATCGGCCGATCCAAGGCCACCGGCGCTCCCCTCAGCGGTGGCACCGAGTTCGACACCGTCGACCTCGGCTCGTCGACGATCGCCAAGGATGCACACGTGCGTCTCGCGTCGTCGGAATCGCTGGGCGGAATCAAGATCCTGCGCCGCGGCTACAACTTCACCGACGGGTCCGACGGCTTCGGCCATCTCGACGCGGGTTTGTTCTTCATCGCCTTCTGCAGCGATCCGCAGACGCAGTTCGTTCCGATGCAGGCTGCACTGGCACGTCGGGATGCGTTGAACGAGTACATCTCCCACGTCGGATCGGCCGTGTTCGCCTGCCCTCCCGGCGTGCCCGACGGTAGCGACGGGTACTGGGGCTCGACGCTCTTCGCGTGAGCGAACAGCGCTACCGCGTGGCGGCACTCCCCTGCGCCGGCGGGCGATGGTGCGACGCCGCGATCCGAGCGTCGTCCGTTCCGGTGGCGGCGAGCGGACGGCCGAACATGTCCGTGCCCGGCCAGTACTTCGACCACGCCCTCGCATCCATCTCGGCGGACCGGACGCCGTCCATCGCCGCGCCACGTTCGGCGGCACGGACGTCGGCGACGAACTCGTTGACGGTGCGCCGCAGGGTGTCCTCGGCGCTGGCACCACCGTGCTCGTCCGTGATGTCGATGCGCACCTCGAGCATGTGGTCCGGAACGAAATCTTTGGGCAGTCCGGCCCGGACAGCACGCGTGACCACCTGCTGAGCCAACGCCAACGACGGTTGAGCCATGGCGATGCCGTCGAGGCACGACGCCCGGGCCTTCTCGGCTGCCTTGCGCTCTTCCCACGCCTTCTCCTGCGCCACGATGTCCACGGGCGCTCCGGACGTGTCGTCGAGGTGCGGACTGCGATGGGTCAGTTTGGTCACCAGCGTCGATGCGACGTCGTCGATGTCGAACGCGTCGTCCCCGCCGTCACGAGCGATGCGTGAGTGGAACAGCACCTGCAGCAGCAGGTCGCCCAGCTCCTCCCGGATGGCGTCGGAATCACCGGACTCGATGGCGTCGAGAAGTTCGTAGGTCTCCTCGAGGAGGTAGGTCCGGAGAGTCTCGTGAGTCTGCTGCGCCTCCCACCCGCCGAGGGACCGCAACTTGTCGATGATGAAGACGGCCTCGGCGAGATTGCCGCCCTTGGGAACGGGGACCTCGATGACGTCCTCACCGCGGGTGATGCGTTCCTGCACGTCCGGGTTGTCCCGGCTGGTGCTGATGAGCACCTCGGGCTGGTCCTGGTCTCCGGCGGACGTGAAGCCCGTCAGACGCCAGCGGATGGACACCGGAACTTCCTCGGTGAACCCCACGGGCTTGTCCAGCAGCGATACCGCTGCGACCGGCACCATGGTCGGACGGAGGGGATCCAGAAGCAGCACTGTCATCTGCGTTCACACCCCGATCGGTTGCTCGACTCGTACGGAGCCCGCGGGCTGCCCGTCCATCGCGAGCAGCACGTCGGCGACGAACTGGAGCAGTTCCTCGTCGCGAACGCGGGCCGAACCGACTCCACCACCGGCAACGCGCGGAATCGGGATCTGCACCGTGCCGGTGGTCGCCCGATATTGCGCGCTGGGATAGAGCCGCTTCAACCGTATCTGCTTGGAGTCGGGTAGGTCCATCGGCGCCAACTTCACCATCGTCCCGGCCATCTGCACGTCGACGATGCCGTAGGAGCGGCACAGGATCCGCAGCACTGCGACCGCGACCAGTCGGACCACCTCGGCCGGCACCGGTCCGTAGCGGTCCGTGAGCTCGTCGATGACGGCGCCGATCTCGGCGTCGTTCTGGGCGGCCGCCAGCTTGCGGTACGCCTCGAGTCGCAGACGGTCGCTGGTGACGTAGTCGGGCGGGATGTGCGCGTCAACCGGAAGATCGATGCGCACCTCCTTCGGCGCCTCGTCGGTCGTGACCGGTCGGCCGTCGGCCACGGCGCGATACGCCTCGACAGCCTCGCCGACCAGCCGCACGTACAGGTCGAAGCCGACTCCCGCGACGTGACCCGACTGTTCGGCGCCCAGCACGTTGCCGGCACCGCGGATCTCGAGGTCCTTCATCGCCACGGCCATACCGGCGCCGAGGTCCGAGTTCTGCGAGATGGTCGCGAGCCTGTCGTACGCGGTCTCGGTCAGCGGCTTCTCGGGCGGATACAGGAAGTAGGCGTACCCGCGGTCGCGACTACGTCCCACTCGGCCGCGCAACTGGTGCAGCTGCGAGAGCCCCAACGAGTCGGCGCGCTCGACGATCAGCGTGTTCGCGTTGGAGATGTCCAGGCCGGTCTCGATGATCGTGGTGCAGACCAGGATGTCGAACTCGCGCTCCCAGAATCCCTGCACCGTCTTCTCGAGTGCGTCCTCGTTCATCTGTCCGTGTGCGACGACGACCCTGGCCTCGGGAACGAGCCGCCGGATGTTCGCGGCCGCCTTGTCGATGCTGCTGACCCGGTTGTGGACGTAGAACACCTGACCGTCGCGCAGGAGTTCACGACGGATCGCGGCGGCCACCTGCTTCTCCTGGTAACCACCGACGTAGGTGAGCACCGGATGGCGTTCCTCCGGAGGAGTGAGGATGGTCGACATCTCGCGGATGCCCGCCATGCTCATCTCGAGTGTGCGGGGGATGGGGGTGGCCGACATGGTCAACACGTCGACGTGCGTCCGCAGCGCCTTGATGTGTTCCTTGTGCTCGACGCCGAACCGCTGCTCCTCGTCGACGATGACCAGCCCGAGGTCCTTCCACTGCACTCCGGTCTGCAACAACCGGTGCGTGCCGACGACGATGTCCACGGTGCCGTCGGCGAGGCCGGCCAGCGTCTCCTTGGACTCGGCGGCATCGGAGAAGCGGGAGAGGCCTTTCACGGTGACCGGGAAGTTGGCCATGCGCTCGTGGAACGTCTGCAGGTGTTGCTGCGCCAACAACGTGGTGGGCACCAGGACGGCGACCTGCTTGCCGTCCTGCACTGCCTTGAACGCGGCGCGCACACCGATCTCCGTCTTGCCGTAGCCGACGTCGCCGATGACGACGCGGTCCATCGGGACGGCCTTCTCCATGTCGGCCTTCACCTCGGCGATGACCGTCATCTGATCGACCGTCTCGGTGAACGCGAACGCGTCCTCCATCTCCTTCTGCCACGGAGTGTCCGGACCGTACGCGTGACCCGGCGCGGCCTGACGGGCAGCGTAGAGCTGCACCAGCTCACCCGCGATCTCGCGAACTGCCTTGCGCGCCTTGCGCTTGGTATTGGTCCAGTCCGAGCCGCCCAGCTTGCTCAGACTCGGCATCTCCCCGCCGACGTAGCGGGACAACTGGTCGAGCGACTCCATCGGCACGAACAGCCGGTCACCCGGATGACCCCGCTTGCTGGGTGCGTATTCGACGACCAGGTACTCGCGGCGTGCACCCCCGATGACGCGCTCGACCATCTCGACGAACCTGCCGATGCCGTGCTGGTCGTGCACCACCATGTCCCCCGACGTCAACGCCAGCGGGTCGACCTGGTTACGACGCTTGGCCGGGAGTCGTTTGCCGTCACCGGCGGCGGCGACCCGGTTGCCGGTGAGATCCGCCTCGGTGACCACGACCAGAGCGGCGTCGCGAAGAACGAGGCCGGAGTGCAGAGACCCGCAGAGAACGCCGACGACGTCGGGTCCCGGCTGCGCTCCTGCGTCGAGGTGCACCGCGGGAACGCCGGCTTCCTTCAGACGCTCGACGGTGCGCTGCGCGGTTCCTGCCCCGGCGACGACGACGGCGACGCGTCCACCCGCGGCCATGTGCGCGGTGAACATCTGGAAGAGAGTCGCAAGCACTTCCTCCGACCCTCGGACGTCCGGTGCGGCGTCCACGTCGAGGACGATCTCCTCGTCGCTGCCCGACGCCATCGGGCCGACGGTCCACCACGGACGACCGGCGGCGTCGGCGGTCTCGCGGACCTGGCGGAGCGAGCGGTACGCCGACGCGCTGAGGTCGAGCAGGTCGGACGTCGCCTCGGTGCCGTCGGCATCGAGGTTGCTGGTGTCGAGGGTGCTGGTGTCGAGGGGTGCGTGGGCGCCGATGCTGGCGGCCGTCCACGACGCCTCGAGGAACTCCTTGCCGGTGCGCACCAGGTCGGTGGCGCGAGTGCGGACCTTTTCCGGATCGCACACCAGGACGTGGGCGCCCGGGGGCAGGGCGTCGGTGAGAAGTTCGAGTCCACCGGCTTTCAGGACCGGAAGCAGTGCTTCCATGCCCTCGACGGGGACGCCGGCAGAAATCTTCTCGAGCATCTCCACCAGCGCGGCGTCGCTCGTGTTGTCGGCGGCCAGACGAGCGGCGCGCTCACGGACGGCCTCGTCCAGGATCATCTCCCGACACGGCGGGGCGATGACCGAATCGACCTCGACGTCGGGAATGGACCGCTGGTCGGCGACCGCGAAGGCGCGGACGTCCGTGACCTCGTCGCCCCAGAATTCGATGCGGACCGGGTAGTCCGCCGTCGGGGAGAACAGGTCGAGGATGCCGCCGCGCACCGCGAACTCACCGCGCTTGCCCACCATGTCGACGCGCGTGTACGCCAGTTCGACCAGGCGCTTCTGCAGATCCTCGAAGTCGATCTCGACGCCCACACGCAGCCCGATGGGCTCGATCTCCCCCAGTCCCTTCGCCATGGGCTGCAGGACCGAGCGAACCGTGGTGACGATGATCTTCAGAGGGACGCCGTAGTCGGCGTCGTCGGGACGGGCGAGCCTGCGCAGCACCTCGATGCGACGTCCGACGGTGTCGGCGCCCGGCGACAGCCTCTCGTGCGGCAGCGTCTCCCACGACGGGAACTGCGCGACCGCACCGCCCACCATCTCGGTGAGCTCTGCAGTCAGGTCGTCCGCTTCGCGACCGGTGGCGGTGACGAGCAGGACGGGCGTCGTCTGCGCCATCGCCGCCGCGATGAAGGCTCGGGCGGGTGTGGGTGCGACGAGGGTGGCCGTCGGCCTCCCCGACATCTCGACGATCCGGGTCAGAGACGAGTCACGCAGCGCGCACTCGAGGAGGCCCGACATACTGCCACCGGCCAACGTAGCGGCGGAATCATGAACGGACGGCGAGGACACCAGCAGAACTCCTGACGAGAAGACGACGTGATCGAGCCGAGGTGCGGACACCCCTCGAGGGCGGCAACCCGACGGCGACGATTCACTCCCGATTCTAGGAGGTGCGGCCGACAACTCCGACCGGCGAGGTGTCAGGCGCCGTAGCGGAGGACGCGGCGCGCGGCGAACTCGCGGAAGTAATCGAGCTTGCGTGCGGGAACCAGCGACGGGAGCAGGTAGTGCCAGAGCCGCTCCATACGGGACGACAGCTCCTTGGTGCTGTCGGTGGCCACGGCAACCATGTGCGCGCCGACGATGACCTCGAGGAACAGCATTCCCGTGGTCACGGGGTCGAGGTCGGGTTCGAGGTCACCTTCGTCGATCGCGCGGCGAGCCAGACCGGTGTGGTACTCCGACCACCCCTCCATGACGTTCTCACCGGTGCCGCGGTAGTCGCCGATCTGGTGCTTGAGCCGGAACATGGCCGACACCATCGGATCGGTGACCGCGAGGTCGACCGTGATGTACGAGACGCCGATCTCCGCTTCGAGAGCGGGAATGCGGCCGTCGTCGAGAGCACGGCACGCGACGGTGAGGCGCTTGACACCCTCGTCGATGACGGCGCGGGCCAGCTCTTCCTTCGACCCGAAGTGGAAGTAGAGCGCGCCCTTGGTGACCTGCGACTGCGAAATGATCTCGCTGAGGCTGGCATTGGCGTATCCGAGACGCAGAAAGACATGGGCTGCCCCCGCGAGCACCGTGTCGCGTGTGATCTCGGCGCGTGCCTGTCTAACCATGCGTTCCGCCTCGAAAGTTTGGGGCAATGAATCCGTGAACAACGCGAGAACGGTACCACTGGACCACTACGGCCCACGGGCACTCGTCCAGGAGTCCGAGTGTCGTGTCGTCACGACCACGACGTCGGTCCATCGTCGCTACCACCGATGATACCCGCGCTTTCAGCTCCCCAAGCGGGGATCGGGCTCCAGATTCGTCAGCCCGTTCCAGCACAGGTTCACGATATGAGCGGCCACGACCTCCTTCGACGGCGACCGTTCGTCCAGCCACCATTGAGCCGTCATGGAGACCATTCCGACCAATGCCTGGGCATACAGCTGGGCATTGGCGGGATCGATGTCGCGTCGGGAGAAATCGCCGGCGAGGATGTGACCGACCTGCCCGACCGCATCGTTGAGGAGGCTCGAGTACGTCCCCTCCGCCGCCGCCACCGGGGAGTCGCGGACCAGGATCCGGAATCCGTCGCTGCGTTCCTCCACGTACGTGAGCAGAGCCAACGCCACCCTCTCGACACGGATGCGGGACCTGTTCTCGGTGAGCGAGGAGGTGATCATCGACAACAGAGTCGACATCTCTCGATCCACCACGACCGCGTACAGGCCTTCCTTACCGCCGAAGTGCTCGTAGACGACGGGCTTGGACACCTGCGCGCGCTGGGCGATCTCCTCGATGGACGTCGCCTCGTAGCCGCGCTCGGCGAACAGGGCCCGACCGATCTCGATCAGCTGTGCTCTGCGCTGAGTACCGGTCATGCGAACCCTCGGTGCGCGTTCCGGTGGGACCGTGCTGTCCCGTGGCTCGCTGCGCTCGGTATCGCGGGGCGCATCAGGCGTCGACGTCATGTCTGCAAGAGTTTCACGACCGCCCCGGATTCGTTTTACGCAGTGGGGGCTCTCGTGCGAGGATCGACGCGCTCGGCGCACGATCGGCCGGGGCAACCATCCGCCGTGGTGTAATGGCAGCACCTCTGATTTTGGTTCAGATAGTTCAGGTTCGAATCCTGGCGGCGGAGCCGAAGCTCGCTGGTCACGGGTGGTGCCGAACGGAACGTTCGGTCCGTCCACCGAAGTCGCTCGAGGAGATTCATGACGTCGAAGGTCGCTGTTGTCGTGCTCGCCGCGGGGGCGGGTAGTCGAATGCGATCGGCGACACCCAAGGTGCTCCACGAGCTGGGTGGGCGGTCCATGCTGGCGCACGCCCTGCACGCGGCGGACGGTCTGGATCCCGATCATCTGGTGACGGTCGTCGGCCACGATCGCGAGAAGGTGGCGGCAGCGGTCGGACACCTCGCGGAGACTCTGGGCCGCACCATCGACATCGCAGTCCAGGACGAGCAGCACGGCACCGGACACGCAGTCCAGTGCGGTCTCGCGTCCCTCCCGGACGACTTCGACGGCACCGTCGTCGTCACCGCCGGCGACGTCCCCCTGCTGGACGCCCACACCCTGCAGGCCCTGCTGCACGATCACCTGTCCTCCCCCGACACCGTCGCCGTGTCGGTGTTGACGTCGGTCCCCGAGGACTCCACAGGGTACGGACGCATCGTCCGCGACTCCTCGGGCCGGGTCCAGGAAATCGTCGAGCACGCCGACGCCACCCCCGAGCAACTGACCATCACCGAAGTGAACTCCGGTGTCTACGCCTTCGACGCGGCGTCGTTGCGCGTGGCGCTCGACTCGCTCGGCACGAACAACGCCCAGCACGAGCTGTACCTGACCGACGTCCTGAAGATCTCCCGCAGCCGTGGACTTCCCGTGTTCAGTACCCAGCTCACCGACGCGGCCCTGGTCCGCGGGGTCAACGACCGGGTGCAGCTCTCCGAGGTCACGCGCATCCTCAACGACCACGTGCTCGCCCGTCACATGCGGGCCGGTGTCACCGTCGTCGATCCGGCAACGACGTGGGTCGACGTCGAGGTCACCATCGGACGCGACGCCGTCCTGAAGCCGGGAACCCAGCTGCACGGCCGCACCGCCATCGGAGAACACGCCGTCATCGGACCCGACACCACGCTCACCGACGTCTCCGTGGGGTCCGGCGCCTCGGTGGTGCGCACTCACGGTTCCGAGTCGATCATCGGCGCGGACGCGACCGTCGGCCCGTTCACCTACCTGCGTCCCGGTACCGAACTGGGAGTCGAGGGCAAGCTCGGCGCGTTCGTCGAGACCAAGAACGCCACGATCGGCGCCCACTCCAAGGTGCCCCATCTGACCTACGTCGGCGATGCCACCATCGGCGAGCACTCCAACATCGGGGCGTCGAGCGTCTTCGTCAACTACGACGGCGTCGGCAAGAGCCGCACCGAGATCGGTTCGCACGTGCGCACCGGCTCCGACACCATGTTCATCGCGCCGGTCCGCGTGGGCGACGGGGCCTACACGGGTGCCGGAACCGTCCTACGTCATGATGTACCGGCGGGCGCGCTGGCCGTATCCGGTGGTCCACAACGGATCATCGAGGGCTGGGTGCAGAAGAAACGTCCGGGAACGCCGGCGGCCGATGCCGCCGAACGTGCCCGCTCGACCGAGCACGACACGAGTACCAACATTGAGGACGGCGAGTAGAGCAGTGACCACAGCCAACTGGATCGACAACCAGAAGAACTTGATGCTCTTCTCCGGTCGCGCTCATCCCGAGCTGGCCGCGCAGGTAGCCGAGGAACTGGGAATCGAGGTCACCCCTCAGACGGCCCGCGACTTCGCGAACGGCGAGATCTTCGTCCGCTTCGAGGAGTCCGTCCGCGGTTCCGACGCGTTCGTGCTCCAGAGCCATCCGTTCCCGCTGAACACATGGCTCATGGAACAGCTCATCATGATCGACGCGCTCAAGCGCGGATCGGCCAAGCGCATCACCGCGATTCTGCCGTTCTACCCCTACGCCCGCCAGGACAAGAAGCACCGCGGCCGCGAGCCCATCTCCGCACGCCTGGTCGCCGACCTGCTCAAGACGGCCGGCGCCGACCGCATCATCACGGTCGATCTGCACACCGATCAGATCCAGGGCTTCTTCGACGGCCCGGTCGACCACATGCATGCGCACAGTCAGCTCGCCGACCACATCCGCGAGGGCTACAACCTCGAGCACATCACCGTGGTCTCCCCCGACTCCGGCCGTGTGCGCGTCGCGGAGAAGTGGGCCGACTCGCTCGGCGGGGCACCGCTGGCGTTCATCCACAAGACGCGAGACCCGTTGGTGCCCAACCAGGTCAAGTCGAACCGCGTGGTCGGTGACGTCGAGGGACGCACCTGCATCCTGATCGACGACATGATCGACACCGGCGGCACCATCGCCGGCGCGGTGAAGGTGCTCAAGGAAGCCGGCGCGGGCGATGTCGTCATCGCCGCCACGCACGGCGTGCTGAGCCACCCGGCCGCGGAGCGCCTCGCCTCGTGCGGCGCCAAGGAGGTCGTCGTGACCAACACGCTGCCCATCAGCGACGACAAGCTGTTCCCGTCGCTGACAGTGCTCTCCATCGCACCTCTGCTCGGCAAGACGATCCGCGAGGTCTTCGAGAACGGTTCCGTGACTTCCCTGTTCAACGGCAACGCATAGGACGGCTCGGGCCGAGACGGAAACTCCGTCTCGGCCC
>NZ_JXQS01000059.1:0-215 GCF_000834565.1 Rhodococcus sp. MEB064 | reverse complement strand
GTGACTGGTACTAATAGGCCGAGGACTTACCACAAAGAAGCTACGCGTCCACTGTGCAGTATCTGAGACAGCACACGAGTTGTTCAGCAGATAACTGAAACCCGCACCACCGATCCATCACCAGCAGCACCGGTGACAGGGGAACGTGTGTGCCTCGTGCTCTGTTGTTTCACAGAGTTTCGGTGGCCATAGCGGAGGGGAAACGCCCGGACCCA